>JAESRU010000100.1 GCA_016764455.1 Hyphomicrobiales bacterium
AGCTTTTGGCGGCGTCGGCGTTTACGCAACGTCTCCTGACGAATTATCCCAAGCCATCAAAGAAGCCTTTGCCTCCGGCAAGCCAACGCTCATCAACGCGGTTATCGACGAGAAGGCTGGCACCGAAAGCGGCCGCATCGGCAATCTCAATCCACAAAGCATTGTTAAGAAATAGTCCGGCTCATCCGGGTCGAAACAGGAAAGACAGGAAGTTCAAATGAAAGCACTAGAAGGGGTCAAAATTCTTGACTTTACCCACGTCCAGTCCGGACCAACCTGCACCCAGTTGCTGGCATGGCTCGGCGCTGATTGCATCAAGGTCGAGCGCCCCGGTGTTGGCGACGCGACCCGTGGCCAATTGCGCGATATCCCTGATGTGGACAGCCTCTATTTCACCATGCTCAACCATAATAAACGCGCCATCACCCTGAATACCAAATCAGAAAGCGGCAAGGAAGTTTTGGAGCGTCTGGTAAAAACCTGCGACGTCTTGGTCGAGAATTTTGCCCCCGGCGCGCTGGATCGCATGGGCTTTTCCTGGGAACGCATCCAGGAACTGAACCCGCGCATGATCATGGCATCCGTCAAAGGCTTTGGCCCCGGCCCCTATGAAGATTGCAAGGTCTACGAAAATGTCGCCCAATGCACCGGCGGGTCAGCTTCCACCACCGGCTTCTTCGATGGCCCGCCTTTGGTGACCGCCGCCCAGATCGGCGATTCCGGCACCGGCCTGCATCTGGCGCTCGGTATTGTCGCAGCCTTGTTTCAGCGCGAACAAACCGGGCGTGGCCAAAAAGTTTTAACCGCCATGCAGGACAGCGTCCTCAATCTCTGCCGGGTCAAAATGCGTGACCATCAAAGAATTCAACGCGGCCCGTTGAACGAATACAGCCTGGCGGCAAAAGGCGTGGATTTTGGCGACACGACGCCGCGTGCTGGCAACGATTCGGGCGGGGGCCAACCGGGCTGGATATTGAAATGCAAAGGCTGGGAAACCGACCCCAATGCCTATGTCTATTTCATTACCCAGGCCGCTGTATGGGGCAACATTTGCGATCTGATCGGCAAGCCGGATTGGAAAACCGCATCGGGCTATGCCACCCCACCGGAACGCCTTGATAAAATCTCGGATATTTTCGATGCAATCGAGCAATGGACCAAAACCAAAACCAAGTTCGAAGTTATGGAACTCTGCAACCCGTTGAACATTCCGTGCGGCCCGGTTCTCTCCATGAAAGAATTGGCAGAAGAGCCTGCATTGCGCAAAACTGGCACTGTGGTCGAGGTTGATCACCCGGAACGCGGAAAATATCTGACCATCGGCTGCCCGATTAAAATGTCAGATTCAGAAGTTGAAGTTTTGCGCTCGCCGCTTTTAGGCGAGCATACCGACGAAATTCTAAAAGATGTGCTTGGCTATGCGGACGAGGAAATTGCCTCGCTACGTGCATCCAAAACAATCTAGGAGGCGAGTATGAAAATAATTGTTCATGGCCAACAGGCATTCGGCAAAGCGGTTCTGGAGCGCCTTCTGGAGAATGGTGAAAACGTCGTCGGCGTCTTCACTGCGCCCGACAAAGAAGGCCGACCGCTCGACCCGGTGAAAGAACTGGCGCTCGAACACGGCCTGCCGGTTCACCAACCGGCTTCATGGAAAACTCCGGAAGCGCTGGAGCTGATAAAATCCTTCGATGCCGATGTCTGCATGATGGCATACGTGTTGTTGTTTGTGCCAGACGCTGTTCTCAACGCACCGCGCCTCGGCTCTTTTCAATATCACCCCTCTCTACTGCCCGATCATCGTGGCCCAAGTTCGATCAACTGGCCGATCGCCATGGGCAAGACAAAAACCGGTTTGAGCATTTTCTGGCCCGATGACGGGTTGGATGAAGGCCCGATCCTGATGCAGAAAGAATGCGACATCGGTCCTGACGAGAGCCTCGGCGATGTCTATTTCAAAAAACTGTTCCCCATGGGCGTCGACGCCATGATCGAATCTCTTGAATTGGTCAAAGCCGGCACCGCACCGAAACTCGTCCAGGATTTATCTACCGGAAGTTACGAATCCTGGTTTGGCAAAAAAGATGCCGAGATCGATTGGAATAAATCTGCGTCTGATATCTACAACATCATCCGGGCGGGCAACCCCCAGCCGGGTGCATGGACCAGCGTCAACGGCGCCGAAGTGAAGATTTTTGATTCAGCTGTCGACAATGATATCGACGGCAAACCCGGTGAGGTCGTCAATGTCTCATCGAGTGGCGTATCTGTGGCCGCTGGATCAGGCGGTATCTTGATAAAAAGGCTCAGACCCGCGGGCAAAAAGAAAATTCCAACTGCTGAATTGACGGCGGAAGACGGAATTGAACAAGGCGTAATATTGGGCAATTAGGACCCGAACAGTTTCAACATTTATTCAACAGGACCGAAATCAATGACCGTAAAGACCGACATTCAAATTGCCCGCGAAGCAACCAAAAAGCCGATCATAGAAATTGGTGAAACGCTCGGTATCCCAAGCGAACACCTGCTCCCCTATGGCCACGACAAGGCCAAGGTTTCAGCTGAATTTATCAAATCCGTTCAAGGCAACAAAGACGGCAACTTAATCCTCGTGACCGCCGTTAACCCGACACCGGCTGGCGAAGGCAAGACGACCACAACCGTTGGTCTTGGTGATGGCCTGAATGCGATTGGCAAAAATGCCATGATCTGTATCCGCGAAGCGTCTCTTGGACCAAATTTCGGCATGAAGGGCGGGGCTGCGGGTGGCGGCTATGCCCAGGTTGTACCGATGGAAGACATGAACCTGCATTTTACCGGCGACTTCCACGCCATCACATCGGCCCACAGTCTGTTGGCGGCGATGATCGACAATCATATTTATTGGGGCAACAGCCTTGAGATCGATACCCGCCGCGTTGTCTGGCGGCGCGTTGTTGACATGAACGACCGGGCGCTACGTCAAATCACGGCGTCGCTTGGTGGTGTCACAAATGGCTTTCCTCGCGAAGCCGGTTTCGACATCACGGTCGCCTCCGAAGTGATGGCGATCCTGTGCCTTGCATCTGATCTGGCTGATCTCGAAAGCCGCCTCGGCGACATGATCGTCGCGTACCGGCGCGACCGCACGCCGGTCTATTGCCGCGACATCAAGGCTGCCGGCGCGATGGCCGTGTTGCTGAAAGATGCAGTCCAGCCCAACCTGGTGCAAACCCTGGAAAACAACCCGGCCTTTGTCCATGGCGGTCCGTTCGCCAATATCGCGCACGGGTGTAATTCGGTTATTGCAACCACAACCGCCCTTAAACTTGCAGATTATGTAGTCACAGAAGCAGGCTTTGGTGCAGATCTGGGTGCCGAAAAATTCATGAACATCAAATGCCGCAAAGCCGGGCTTAAACCTAAAGCGGTTGTTATTGTGGCCACGGTCCGCGCCATGAAGATGAATGGCGGCGTTGCCCGCGCAGACCTGGGGCCGGAAAATGTCGAAGCCGTCAAAAAGGGCTGCGCCAATCTTGGACGTCATATCGAAAACATGAAAATGTTTGGCGTCCCTGCCGTGATCGCCATCAACCATTTCATCACCGATACCGACGCCGAGATCGAAGCCATCCGGGCCTATGTGGTCAACCATGGCTCTGAAGCTGTGCTTGCAAAACATTGGGCCCATGGCTCGGAAGGCGCCAAAGACCTTGCCAACAAGGTTGTTGAAATTGTCGAAGGTGGCACCGCCCAATATGCCCCGCTTTATCCAGACGACATGCCTCTATTCGAAAAAATGGAAACGGTCGCCAAGCGTATCTACCGCGCCGATGAAGTGTTGGCCGACAAAAAAATCCGCGATCAATTGCGCCAATGGGAAGAGCAAGGTTACGGCAATCTACCGGTCTGCATGGCCAAGACCCAATATTCCTTCTCCACCGACCCCACCCTGCGCGGTGCTCCAACCGGCCATTCGGTCCCGATCCGCGAAGTGCGGCTCTCGGCAGGTGCCGGATTTATCGTTGCCGTATGCGGGGAAATCATGACTATGCCCGGCTTGCCCCGGGTCCCGGCGGCTGAATCAATTCATCTCAATGATGACGGGCTGATCGAAGGCTTGTTTTAGGCAAAGCGTCTGCGCCAGCGCAAAGACCTGAATATTATAGCAATGGCCTCTTTCCTTCCCGGAAAGAGGCTGCTACATAGGCTGCCTGAGATATGTGATTGCGCCGGATGGCCAATCCATGTATCAAACCAGCCCGAACAAGATACAGGCTGACCGGGACTTAGGTCTTCGGTGAGACCATGTTCGGGAAAGAGCGCGTTGCGCTCGACATAATTGGCGCGGGGTGGAGCAGCCCGGTAGCTCGTCAGGCTCATAACCTGAAGGTCGTAGGTTCAAATCCTACCCCCGCAACCAATCATTTCAAGGACTTAGCAGAAACGCTAGGTCCTTATTTTTTGCCACAGGGGCAATATAGGGGCAGTAGTTCTCATAAACTGTAACCCGCGCGCTTTCTGTTGCCGTTCCGCATCACCCCTGCTCCCTCATTTGCGGGTTTCCGCAAATCTGTTTTTCTGGGTTCCATCATTCCCGTACAATCGGAAATGTAAATAACAAGAAATGCAGGTTTGATGAGTTTAGGAGTGCTTCAGCAAAAAGGTGGGGTCGGTAAAACTATCCTCAGTATAAATTTAGCCGCGTGCTTCGCCAAAAAAGGAGAGGTGGTTCGGTTTGTTTGAACAGTATTTGGTCTGCCGATAAGTGGATTTCAGCCTCTGTTAAGCCGCTGCCGGGATTGGTTGCGGCGTGTTGAAGTAAGCCTGATCGGGTGTCTGCCGGTCAAGCGATGAATGCGGTCTCTTGGTGTTGTAGAAGACCAGATATTTACCGAGGGCCGCACGCGCTTCCGGTACGTTGGCATAAGCGTGCAGATAGACTTCCTCGTATTTGATTGTGTGCCAAAGGCGCTCAATAAAGACATTGTCCCGCCAGGCACCCTTGCCGTCCATGGAGATGGCGATCCCTGCATCCTTCAAAACCTGCGTGAAGGCCAGTGAAGTGAACTGGGATCCCTGATCCGTATTGAAGATGTCCGGCTTGCCGTGGCGGACGAGGGCTTCTTCCACGGCTTCAATGCAAAAGTCCGCTTCCAGCGTGATCGAGAGCCGCCAGGACAGAACACGCCGGCTGAACCAGTCAATCACTGCCGCCAGATAAACAAAGCCCCGTGCCATTGGGATATACGTAATATCCATCGCCCAGATCTGATTGGGCCGGGTGACGGGCACCTTGCGCAGCAGATAGGGATAGATTTTATGGCCCGGTGCTGGTTTCGATGTGTTTGGGCGGCGATAAATCGCCTCAATGCCCATACGCTTCATCAGCGTGCGCACATGCAGACGGCCAACCTTGTACCCTTCGCCAAGCAGCAGACCCTGCAGCATCCTGCTGCCTGCAAAGGGATAGTCCAGATGCAGTTCATCGATCCGGCGCATCAATGCCAGGTCAGCCACCGATACAGGCCGGGGGCGATAATAAACGCTGCCCCGGCTGATCTTGAGCGCCCTGGACTGACGTGTGAGGGATAGCCTGTGTTTACGGTCGATCATCGCTTTGCGCTCAGCAATCCCGCCTTGGTGAGCGCCCCTTCTAAAAAATCATTTTCCAACGTCAACTCACCAATCTTGGCGTGGAGCGTTTTCACATCAATACGGGGTTCAGACGGGCGGGCTTTGGCTGAGGACCCAAAAACACCGGCGGCCCCCTCAAGGAGTTGGTCTTTCCATTGCTTGATCTGGTTGGGATGAACATCAAACTGCTGGGCAAGTTCGCCCAATGTCCGCTCACCCTTGACAGCTGCAAAGGCTACTTTCGACTTGAAAGCCGGGCTGTGGTTCCGTCGAGGTCTCTTGTCATGGTCTCTCTCCTGTTGCTGGCGATCATGCCAGATACAGGCCAAAATTCCACTTATCTCAACTGTGCAGATTTCCCGAACCACCTCTCTACAACATGCGACGTTTGGTTCAGTTGGAGCATCTGGCGACCGCGTCCCCATGAAGCTCAGGGGTGCCCCGCCTGATAC
>JAESRU010000113.1 GCA_016764455.1 Hyphomicrobiales bacterium
CTTGAACGTCACTCTTAAAACGAAAGGACCAACCCCATGACTTACGATTTCAACCTGATTGTGACCGGCGTTATAGCCGTTGCTGTCATTGTGGCGCTGGCTGCCCACTATATGGAGAAGCGCTGTGGCTTTTAATGATATTGTTATTAGCGGCGCTCAGGCGGCGCGCGGCCTGCGCTCACGCTTGTTCGCTAGTCGTTCGCTGCGCTCCTTCATTTTCAAGTGTCGCTTAAGCGCCGCATGTTGTTTCCCCGCCTCCGGCAAAGTGGCTGCGGCTCTGTTGGGGCCTAGTCGTTCGCTGCGCTCCTCCGGGAAGTATGCGGTTGGCTATGTGGTTTACGGGCTGATGTTTATGGCGGTCGGGGTTTTTCTCGGTGTTTTGGTAATTTCAACCACGTCATTCAAACCCGGCAGGAGTGGTTGCGGGGAGCGCAAGAATTGCGTCGAGATTTACCAGACCAGTGCCAAGTCGGATTATTCGCGGCTTGTGCAGGTGTCGCCAAAACCGGGGTTTTTGACGCCGGAAGGCGGGTTTTGATGGCGGTTAAATGCGGGCTTCCACAAGCCCTGAAAGATGCCGGGTCGCTTGATCAGCTTAAATCTGCACCCGATGAACTGCTTGAGGCCATGGCCGTGACTTTTCGCGGCAAGGCAAAGGTCTATGGTGATTATGTCGCTGGCATGGCGACCTTTGCGGGGCTTGTCTCGGCACGGCTAAAAATTGATGTCACGCCCAGCCAGGCGGCGGGGATCATGTCTGATCTCAAGCAAAGCCGCCTGTTGCATGACCCCGGCCACCGCGACAGTGCACATGACAAGATTGTCTATGAGGCTATGTGTCTGGCGCTGAAGATGGCGGAGGGGAGGGCATGATGAACCTTGAGCAGCATACGCAACAGGCTCTTGTTGCCCGGTTAAACGAAACGCGGCTGATAAAGCAATTTCTTGAGCGCGAAAAGCACACCGCTGACCAGGCTATGGCGATTGAGGAAATGCGCTTTGCCGGATTTAAGAAAGCCATCGCCATTCTGGATGAAAGCATCAACAGCACTGAACAGGCGCTCAATCTTTGCCGGGAGCTGGATGAAGCGGCCATAGGCTCTGGCTATGAGGAGCCTTATTGATGGGGGATTTTGTGGATATTTCGCCTCAAAGGGCGGGGCCTGGGGTGCTTCAACACCTCAAACCGGGAGAGGTACTCTCCCTCGACATCAGTTGGCCATCTGAGGCCGATCCGCCACCTGCTTGCAGGCGGAGTGATCTTATAAGAAAGAACACGATTATGTCTACCGTTCCGGTACGGCCAGCTAAACCGTTTGCGCCATATCTTGGTGGCAAATCGAAACTTTCAAACGTCATTATCAGGCGTATTGCCGGGATTGAGCATGATCTCTACGCCGAGGTTTTTGTTGGTATGGGGGGCGTGTTTTTGCGGCGGTCCTTGCGCCCGAAAGCTGAGGTGATCAACGATTATAATTATGAAGTGGCCAATGTGTTTCGGGTGCTTGAACATCACTATCTGGCATTGATGAAGCTGATGAAGTTCAAGTTGACCACGCGGCGGGAATTCGAGCGGCTATGCAAGATTGATCCCGGCACCTTGACTGATTTGCAGCGGGCGGCGCGGTTTATCTATCTGCAAAGGACTGCATTTGGCGGCAAGGTTTCCGGCCAGAGTTTCGGTGTCGCCCCTTCAAGATCGGCGCGCTTTGACATTACCCGGCTGGGAACGCTTCTGGAAGAGGTGCATGAACGTTTGGCCGGGGTTGTAATTGAGTGCCTGAATTTCTCCGATTTTATCGAACGGTACGATACCGAAACAACTTTATTTTATCTTGATCCGCCTTATTTCGGTGGAGAAACAGATTATGGTAAAGGGCTTTTTTGCCGGTCTGATTATGCCAAGCTTGCCAGTCAGCTTTCTGCCCTCAAGGGTAATTTCATCCTGTCGATTAACGACCGGCCCGAGATCCGCAAGGTATTTTCCCAATTTGAATTTGAACAGCATGAAGTGACTTATTCAGTCGGTTTGAAAACGGCTGACAAGTACCCTGAACTTTTGGTCTATGGCGGCAACTCGCTGACCAAAGACAGGTGGGAAGCAATTACCGAAAAACAGGGGGGGTTGTTTTGAGCATTACCCAGCCTCAATACCAGCTATTGAAACCGCTCAGGCCCGAGGATTATGCGGCGCTCAGGGAATCCATTGCGGAAATAGGGGTGCAGCAGCCGGTTATTTTTGATGAGGATGGCGCGGTGCTTGATGGTCATCACCGGCTGGAGGTTTGCCGGGAGCTTGGTTTCAAGACTTTTCCCAAGATGATCAAATATGGGCTTTCCGAGGTTGAAAAGCATGAGTATGTGCGCGCCCTCAACATTGCCCGGCGGCATATGTCGCGAATTGAGCGCCGGGCGTTTTTGCGCGATGTGCTGATTGAAACGACGACAGCTACCAGTTCGCTGTCGGATAGGGCGATTGCGGCGCGGCTGGCGGTTGATCACAAGACTGTTGGTTTGGCGCGGGCAAAGATGGTGCGACGTGGGGAGATTCCCCACGTCAAGACCCGCACAGATACGCTCGGTCGCAGTCAACCGGCGGAACGGCAACGGGCTGTCTATGTTGAGAGTGGTGAGGAAAGCTCTTTTAGTGAGCGCTCAGGCGGCGCGCGGCCTGCGGGTCCCTTGGACCCTAGTCCAACGCTGCGCTCGTCCGATGGGGATACGGAGAATTCCGATAAAGCCACTAATGGTGGCGCTGCCATCGGCACCAAGAGTGCCAGCAGGCAAGAGCGCGGTGATGATCTTTATGAAACTCCACGTTGCGCCATTGTGGCGTTGCTGGCGGTCGAGACGTTTTCAAGCGTGGTTTTAGAACCGGCGTGCGGGCGCGGGGCGATATCGCAGGTGCTGGAAGAAAAAGGCTATGAGGTTGGATTGTCTGACCTGCGCGATTATGGCACCGCTGACAGCAACGGCGTGGTGCAGGAGACCGGTGATTTTTTGACCAGCATGGCAGAAGAGCGCACCCAGCCCGACATCATCACCAACCCGCCGTTCGGCATTATCAACCAATTCATCGCCCACGCCTTACGTGAACACGGTCCGCAAAAAGTGGCGATGCTGTGCAATCTCAATGTGCTGGCCGGGGCGGATAATCCTGACCGTAATTTCTGGATGGATGAGCATCCGCCTGCGCGCATTCATGTGTTTTCACGGCGTTTACCGATGATGCACCGGGACGGGTTTGAGGGTGAGAAAAGCGGTTCACAGATGAACTGTGTCTGGCTGGTGTGGGAGAGGCCGCATGATGGGACATTTCCGACAGAACCGCCGCAGCTTTTCCGGCACGACTGGAAGAAAATTATGGCGGCGGCCGGTGAGGGCGATTGGAGGCCGGATGAGTGAAAATAAACACGACCTGATCGCGGCTGGATATCCGCCGGAATATGACGACCTGATTAAGCCGGTCAAATGCGCGCGACACTGCTTTGGCGGACGTATTGGCATGGACAATTGCAATATTTGCGAAACCACCGGAAGCCAGTTCCTGGTGAGTGACGGCACCCGGTTTCCTAACACCTATGAGGGTTTTATGGCGGCGGCTGAACATATCAGGGAGAACGGGCTTGATGGTTGAGTGGGTTTTTAGAGGCGCAGTTTTTAGTGGCGCTCAGGCGGCGCGCAGCCTGCGGGTCCCTTGGACCCTAGTCCAACGCTGCGCTCGTCCGGGAGGTTCCCCGATAGATTTATCGCGTGGCACCGGAGGAGCGCAGCGAACGACTAACGAGCGACTGCGAGTGCAGCCCTAGTGGCGCTTGAACGTCAACAAAAAGAGAAAGGCTAAACATTATGACCGGAAAAAATACACTTGCTGGTAATCAGCTACGCGGACTCATCGAGCGGATTGAAGAACTTGATGTTAAGGCCAAGGCCATTTCTGCCGATAAAAAGATTGTGTTCGCCGAGGCCAAATCAAACGGTTTCAACACCATTATAATGAAAAACATGATCAAGCGCCGCAAGATGAAGCCGCATGATCTGGAGGAGCACGATAACCTTATGGACCTGTATGGCCATGCGCTTGGCATGTTGCCGGAGCCGCCGTTGTTTCGGGCGGTCGGGCAAATGGCGGTCGATACCAAGGCGCGGGAAAGTGTCATCGATGCGCTCAGGCAACTGGTGCCTCAAAGTGGTGAGATTATCGTCAAAATAGGGGATCAGCCGGTGCGCATGACCCGCGACAAGGATGGTAACGCTGTGGTGACAGATTACACCGAGCCCAGGGCTGCCAGCCCCTATACCGGTAGTGACAGTAATGCTCTGAGGCCAAAACCCGAAGTTCCGGACGTTAAAAAGAAAAATGCGAAGGCCTATGGAGCGCAATTTTACCGCGAAAACAAACCGGTTATTTCCAACCCTTTTCCTGCTGATGACCCACGCCGCCCGCTTTTCGACCAGGGCTGGCGCGAGGCTTCCGGCAATGATGGTATGGGGGACGATGATTGATGAATTACCGAGACCGGGATTTGCAGCAATTTGGCACCATCCTGGAGCCGGAAGAAGCTCAGGAGCCGATATTGCCACGCAAAATGCGCAAGGTTTTTCTGTCGTGGTTAACCGAAATATGGGCGGCTGAGCAATTAAAAGAAGTGGGTGTCAAGCCGCGTATGCGCTCGATTTTTGGCGGCAAGCCAGGCACGGGGAAAACTACGCTGGCGCACCATCTGGCGGCGCGGCTGGGTATGCGCATGTTGCTGGTCGGGCCTGAGAAGGTCAATTGTAGATATATGGGTGCCAGTGCTGAGGCGATTGGAGAGTTGTTTGATGCCGTCACACGATATCCTGACCCGATTGTGTTGTTTTTCGATGAATTTGATTCAGTGGCTGCCGAGCGCATGAACTCGGGTATCAACCCTTCGACAGAACAGGATCATAACCTGATGATCAACACGTTGTTGTCGCGCATGGACCGATACGAGGGTATTGTCATCGCCGCCAGCAATTTTGAAGGGCGGCTCGACGGTGCCGTGTGGCGGCGGTTTGATTTGCATGTGACATTGCCGCTGCCCGGACAGAACGAGCGCATCAGGATACTGCGAAGATATTTCGCACCCTACCAGCTGGGCAAGCAGGAGCTTGTTCGCCTGGCCGAGTCTTTTGAAACAGCATCACCGGCATTGATGCGGCAATTTTGCGAGAATATAAAGCGCAATATTATCGTTGGTCCGATGGCCAACTGGGACATGGGCAAACGCGCGACAATTGACCGCATTCTGGACAGCACAAAACCGCATGCGGATCTCGGAAACCCAAGATTGTGGACACACAAATCAAACGACCATGCCATCCAGAAATTGAAATGGCCTTTGAGCCGCGACAGGCCCGATGAGGATGACCAGGACGCAAAAACGCCATTGGTCAGTGCTGAGGAAATGAACGTAGTCCAGCTAACGCATGCACGAAAGGCCAAACCATGATCGAAAACCACGACGGAAAAATCGAGCTTACCTGCGATGACTGCGGCGAAATATCCGGGCGGATTGAGGCTGAGGGCAATGCTGATGTGTTGCGGGCCGACGCCAGGCGCGATCATGGCGGGCGGCGGTTTCAGCGTGGGTTGCAGTGGCGGGATGCCTGTGGGGATTGTGTCGCCAAATGGGCGCAAGAACAGCGTGGGCAGGGGAGGTTTTTGTGATGATGGCATATTATCCAACGCGCATTGAGTGTGATTGCTGTGATGCGGTTTTTGACAAGAAAGACTGCAATGAGGGCTTAGCTGAGTTTGACCGTCGAGCCAGAATGGCAGGCTGGCGCGACAGGTTGGATAACCCGCGCTGGTTATGGAAATGCGGCGTGTGCGTTGCGGCGGGGCGGGTAGTTGGGAG
>JAESRU010000007.1 GCA_016764455.1 Hyphomicrobiales bacterium
CACATCACCCAGATGGGGCGCGTTCCGCAGATAATAGCGCCGTACCAGCCCGTTGAAATTATACGGTGCTGATGTGCCTGCATAAGTTTGGAAAGAGACAATTTCTTCAATATTTGAAATCTTGCGCGCGACCGCATTCAACACCCGGTCGGTCGCTTCCACCGAAGATCCTTCCGGCAAATCCACCACCACCTGAAGTTCGGTTTTGTTGTCGAATGGCAGCAATTTGACCGTGACGGAACTGGTGTAAAAAAGAACCATCGATGCCATTGTCGCGACGCCGACCAGGATCAGAAAAATCCATGACCGCCGCCTGGTTTTCAATATCGGTTTGGCAACACGAATATAGAGTATGCCGAGCGCCCCACCGGCAGAATCATTGTGAGCCGTATGCGCACCAGCCTTGCCGCCAAGTTTCATCATCAGCCAGGGTGTTAGCATGACAGCAACGAAGAAAGAGAAGATCATGGCGGCTGACGCGTTGGCCGGGATCGGGCTCATATATGGCCCCATCAGACCTGAGACAAACAGCATGGGCAACAAGGCGACGACAACCGCCAACGTGGCGACAATGGTCGGGTTGCCAACTTCAGCAACCGCATCGATGGTCGCGCGGGTCCGGTCGCGTTTATCATCCATCTCCCAATGCCGGACGATATTCTCGATCACCACGATGGCGTCATCGACCAGAATGCCGATGGAAAAAATAAGCGCGAACAGGCTAACCCGGTTCAACGTATAGCCCATGATCTGGGCCGAAAACAGCGTTAGCAAAATGGTTGTCGGGACCACCACAGCAACAACAATTGCTGCTCGCCAGCCGATGGCAAAAGCCACCAGAATTATGATCGAGATTGTCGCCAACCCCAGATGAAATAGCAATTCGTTGGCTTTTTCATTGGCAGATTCGCCATAATTCCGGGTGATGGTCATATCCACATCTTCCGGAAAAATCTCACCGCGCACTTGTTCCAGCCTGTGCAAAATCTGTTCAGAAATAACAACTGCGTTGGTGCCGGGCCGTTTCGCAACGGCAATCGACACGGCCGGTAAATTGACCAGACCGGAATCATCTTTGCGGATATCGGTAACGATAGTTTCGCTGGATGATATCCCAAACACTATATTGGCAACATCACGCACATAGACGGCGCGGCCGTCGCGGGCGGTCAGGAGAATATTTCCAATCTGGGTTTCAGTGCGCAGGGTTTGCCCGGCCACCAGATCGATTTGTTGGCCAGCATTGCGCACCTGCCCGATTTGCAAAGACCGGTTGGCGCCAGAAATTTTTGCCGTCAATTGCTGCAACGTAATCCCGAATAAAGCGAGCCGTTCCGGGTCTGGTTCAACTCGGATTTCCTCAGGCTGGCCGCCGACAATATAAGTAAGCCCCACATCATCCAGTTTGGTCAGTTCAACAACAACTTCGCGCGCCAACCGGGTGAGATCATTGTGCGACCAGCGTTCCGCCACCTCCGGCTTCGGCGACAAAGTGATCGAGACAATCGCCACATCATCAATGCTTCGGCTAACGATCAACGGTTCTGGAATCCCCACAGGAATGCGATCAAAATTGGCCCGTACTTCTTCATGCACCCGGAGAATGGCGGCGTCCGGGCTGGTACCAACAATGAACCGGGCGGTAACGATGGCCCCGTCATCCAGGGTTTGAGAATAGACATGCTCCACATCATCAATCGCCTTGACAATGGCTTCAAGAGGCTCGGTCACAAGCTTGACGGCATCTTCCGCCGTCATGCCATCGGCGCGCACATAAATCTCGACCATGGGGACAGAGATTTGCGGCTCTTCTTCACGCGGCAAAGTGACAAGCGACAATAGCCCAACAGCGATCGATGCCAATAAAAACAATGGCGTCAGAGCAGAGCCGATAAAGGCCTGGGTAAGACGACCGGCTAACCCGAGATTCATGGCAGCACCACCCTGTCGCCTTCGTTTAATCCGGTTAGAATTTCAACCAGAACCCGGTTTTCAATCTCGACCGTACCTCCCGGAATAACGCTGATTTCTATCGTCGCATCACCATGCTGGATCGTCACATAATCGATCCCGTGGCGAACCGTGATGGCCTCAACGGGTATCGCCAGCACCCGTCGTGATCCAATTGGAACCGAGACCAGAAACCGCTCGCCAACAAAGAAATTACCGAGCGTTTCCACTTCCACATCGGCGGTCACCCGGCCATTTTCAATTTCTGGATAAATTTTCACCAGTCGCCCGGTTACGCTTGGCGTGTTTCCATTTTCAGGCGGCATGCCACGACTAGCAACCAACACTTCATCGCCCATATGAAGCCCTGCCGCATGGCGCTCAGGCAGCAACAGGCGCAGAAAATATCCACCACCGGCAATCCGGGCGATCAGTTCGCCTGGCAGAATGACCGACCCTTTGGTGACCGGCACCGATAAAACCCGCCCGGCAGACGGCGCTATAACCGCGCCCTCATTCGCCTGTTCGATGATAACATCCTTGCTGGCTTCGCTAGCGCGAAGTTGACTGGTCAAAACATCAAACTGGGTCTGCAATTCATCCAGACGGCTCTTGGCAATGGTGCCGCGTGAAAATAATTGCTGGCCACGTTCAAGGTTTGTGGTTGCATTTTCAAGGTGTGCAATTACTGCCAACAGGCTTGCTTCAACGGCGCCAAGTTGCAATTCAATCTTGTCGTCCACCACCCGCGCAATCACTTGCCCGGCTTCAACCTGATCGCCCTCTTCGACATTGATTTCGATAATCGTACCGCCGATCCTGGCACGCGCCGGGATCAGATCACGGCTCCGCACCTGTCCAAAAACCGACTTTCTAATGGGCACATCGATCACCGAAACATTAAATTCAGCAGCCATCGCCACGCCAAATCCATCTGATGCCAGAAATAGCAAAGCCAAAAATACAATCAGCGGCCTTTTCATCAATGTCTCCTGTAAATTTAGCGGCGAGTGAGGCAATCATGTCACCCCGGACAATCGTGTCAACGTGAACCAACAGGATGTGACAACATGGCAGCAAGTCGAGGAAAGATATGCGACATAGTCACAAAAGGCGCTTGCTGAGTAAATGCCATGAGATTGTCGCTTGCCATCGCTCTGGCAAGACCATTTAGATGSTGTTCGCGAACYAGATCGGGAGCAGAACGGATGTATATTCTCTATTGGTCTGAAGGCACTGCGAGTTTTGGCCCTCAAGCAGTTTTGGAAGAAGCAAGTCTCGACCATGWGATTGTTGTCATCGATACCGGCACCGGTGCCCACCAGACGCCTGAATATATGGCAATTCACCCCCTTGGCAAAGTCCCGGCTTTGGCCTTGCCCGATGGCCAGGTTCTTTATGAAGCCGCCGCCATCATGCTGTATTTGGCAGACCATCACGGGTTAAGTGAATTAGCGCCCGCTATCGATGATCCAGCACGTGGACTGTTCTACCGGTCGCTGTTTTATCTCTCCAACAATGTTCAAGAGACCTATAAGAGGTTTTACTATCCGGAACGGTTTTCGACAGACCATGCTGCTGCTCCAGGGATAAAAGTGCGCGCCACAGAAAACCTGGTAGCCACATGGCAACCGGTTGAAGGTCATTTGGCGACAAACGGGCCTTTCCATCTGGGATCAAGGTTCAGCCTGGTGGATATCTATCTGGTCATGCTCGCCACATGGTTTGACCCGCAAGGATATCTATTCGAGATATGCCCCGCGGTGCAACATTGCTACGATTTGGTTGCTGAACGGCCCGCCATTCGCCGTTGCCTGGACCAGCAAAGCTACCTGACAATTGGAAAAACCGCGCATTAGCCCTCTTATTTTTAGGGCACCATCCAACTGATAATTTTTCCGATCATTTCTCCGTCTTCGATCGGCAAACCGATTGTATCGCAAAACCCTGGCTGAGCGAGATTTACGCCCGGCTCGAACAAATGTTCTGGAACAACAAAAATATATTTGCCAGATTTGTTTCCTGCGAGTTGGCGGATCATCGGTGCTGGCATGTCGTCGCTCTGGCGCCAAAGGAATGTAATATCCGCCACCAAATTTTCATTATTGACCTTGTGAAGATACGAACTTCCGCTTGTGAAAACACGAACATCGTGACCGACCGTTTCGAGAAAATTCTGAAGTTTCCACATTTCCTTGTTACCTTCACCAACAAGGACAATTTTCCGAGGTCTCATGGTCGGCAATTTTTGTACAAAGCCATMCGGCAATTCAATCGTGTTCATGGCGTTGAAAAGCGTGATTTGATCGGCTTCTTTCTGCTTCAACATCCGATCACATTGCCGCAGCGACGCCGCGACCTTTGCACGGAACATTTCGTAATCAATCGGCTTGGTAAGATAGTCATCGGCGCCAAGCTGAACGCCGCTCAAAACGTCGGCGCGGTCGGATAGAGCCGTCAAGAAGATAAACGGCATTTCCGAGAATTTCGGAAAATCTTTCCGCAATCTTTGCAGCAATTCATCTCCATTCATGTTTGGCATTGTAATATCGCTGACAACCATGTCCGGTTTATGGGTGAGGATCATTTCCAATCCTTCGCGCCCATCACAAGCCTCCAGAGTTTGATATCCAGCATCTTCCAGTTCTTCAACGATATCTGCGCGCAACGCTGGTTCGTCTTCTATACAAAGAATAGTATTCATTAATTTTTTCTCCTTTAAATTTATTCTGTTGTTACAAGATCGGTAACAAGTTTATCGGTGGTTAATCCCTACTCAATGGGGCCTTTAATTGGCAGTCGAACAGTGAATGTACTGCCTTCACCTTTGATGCTTTCAACACCGAGCGCGCCGCCATGCTCTTCAACCAGGGTTTTTACGAGATTGAGACCAATACCGGTTCCCCCAATACTGGTCGCTGTTTTGGCGCGGAAAAACCGCAGCCCGACCTTTTCGATGTCTTCTTCATCAATGCCCAAGCCCTGATCTCGAATGGAAATCACCACTTGTTCATTTTCAACCCACCCGTTGACATCAATATCCGGCGCATCGGGAGCATATTTCACAGCGTTTGAGAGCAGATTGGTGAAAATTTGCTCCAGCGACCCGGCTAAGGCATCGATTTCTTCAGGAAAGCCATCCAAACTCCAGGTAATGTTATGTTTGGGGGAAATTTCCTGCTGATATTCACAAATCTCCTGAATGACCTTGGCAATATTGCAAGGCACGGCAACCCGCTTGGCCATTCCCGCCTCCATCCGCGCGGTAGAGAGGATACTTTCCATCAGCTTGGTCATGCGTTGCACCGCAACCCTGATATTTTGTAGCCGTTCGTTCATATCTTCCGGGGTCAGATTGTTTTTATCCATCCGCGATTTAATGCGTTGGGCGGTCGAATCTATGATTGCAAGTGGTGTGCGAAATTCGTGGCTGGCCATRGCWACRAATTGTCGTTGCAACTCATTCATCTCTTTTTCCGYRGCGAGCGCCTCGGYCARTCGAACGGCTCTGTCTTCCAGYTCCCTGGTCGCYGAATTCACCATKWCYTGRAGGTGATCACGRTGGTTGGTCAATTCCCTGGCSGYGCGGGCACGCTCYTCMGTMCGGCYCATYTGCTGGGTTACAAAWGAYARAATTTCCAGTTCATCAAGSCCYGAWTGAATTTCYYTGTCKGAYAAAAAYTCAAGGACRGCMACCACCTCRTCMTYKACTTTTACRGGAACAATRRCGRCGCYTTTYARCCCWGWAGAYYTRGCRRCTTCYGRYCGGGTAWAMKWCKGATCAACGGTKAYRTCGGTTAYCCAYAWAGGGTTKCCCTSKTCRAAYACYTGRCCAATCARRCCYKCGCCTTGTTGAAASGTTTTCTCCAGYGTCGCKTCAAGAAACGCTTYRAACCGYAWSTYRTCGCYRMAATAGAAATTTTTGCCYGATTGRATYTGRCCTGTTGTRCTATYAACACAGRYGAAAAYCTGACCCACTTGCCAGTCACAGAATTCRCAAATTTTTYGSAGACARAAATATTCCATATCGCTTGGCGCMGTCGCCAGRTTKGCYGCAACYGCAACWCTRTTCATRATGTCCAGCAACTTGGTCTGGCGCGCCAATTGTAACTGGGTATTTTTTCGGACGGTCACATCTGTGCGAATGGAGGTGTATTGTTTGATCGCGCCGTCTGCATCTCTGAAGGGTGTGATCGTTGTATCCACCCAATAGCATGACCCATTCTTGGCCCGGTTTCTAATTTCACCGTGCCAGGATTTCCCATTGGCAATCGTTCTGTACATATCGACAAAAAACGATTTCGAATGATGGTTCGAATTCAGCAGATTGTGGTTTTTGCCAATCAGTTCATCCCGACTATATCCTGACAATTCACAGAATTTGTCGTTGACATAAGTGATCGCCCCTTTGACATCTGTGGTYGCTACGATGCTGTGTTCGTCCAGGGCCTGTTTAATATAAGAAAGTTCCAGGCGCGTTGCTTCGCTGGCGGAATGGGTCCTGCGTTGTTCGATCAGAGATGACAAAGCATCCGCGACCAAACCGAGAAAGTGCTGTTCAAAGATTTTATCGTGGCGCTCTTCGTCCGGATACAGGACCATGACCGCCAAAACAATCCCCTGCTTACCCCGGACAGGAACCAGATAATATCCGCGCTGAGTGGGGTCAACGGAACAGGARTGGCCGCGTTGCCCTTYGCTGGAAATAAATATGGCACCCTTGAATTTCGCGACCTGTGTTTTTAGAAAACTACAAAATGAATGATGCCCAAAAAGAGCATGCATTTCGGCATCAAGCGCCAAACTTGCTACAAATTCCAATACCCCGGATTCTGCATTTGAGAGGAAAACAGCGCCCTTGTTGTTCCCTTCAGATACAGAGAAAATTGCACCAAGAACATGGGTCATTACATTGGCGCAGCTTTCATTGGAGAATGATTGCTGYARAATTTYGACAAGCGCCCGTTGCTGGTTCAAATCCTGCTGCGTGCGGGTGGCAGTATCAGGAATTGCATTTCTGACCAGGAAAGAATTTGACATATCGAGTCAAGCCTCCAACCTACCAGATAGAAAACCCGGCTCGACAGAATTACACCAGACAGTTTGGCAAATCCAGGCTTGGCAAATCCAGGCGTTGCCACAGATCCCATATGTTGATATCCGATGTATTTCGGCTGATGCACAAGCGACCTGTCGCATATTGAAGTTTCTACCTATAAGTGCAGTAAATAAATGCAGTAAAATTTAATGCCCTTATTACGTGTTATTCGAGTTAAATATCAATTAAGCAGGGATTTTGATCTGAATGCAGACCAAAATCCCCCGGTTTCCGCATACATAGACAGGTTTTTATGGATATAGCGGTGCCGTTTGATATTTGAATCCAGACCGACCCGGTCTATTCTTGACCRTYRAAACAAGGGRAGCGACCTGGATGGGTGCGAAATTTCTATTCTGGTTTGCCGTRTCTGTAACTGGCAGCCTCTATGGCGCCATGGCSGTCTGGTCATTGCCKACCATAATCAGCGAAGCCAACGGATTGTGGCCGTTTGATCTGCGGCCAACGGGATACAGCTTCGATGAAGCACGTGAATTCCTCGCTGCATTGTCGGACAAAGGATCCGACTTTTATCTCAACGTCCAGCAGCGCCTTGATAAGTATTTTCCCTTTTTCCTGGCGCTCACAACCGGATGGGCGATCTTCCTGTTGACCCCAAATATGGAGCGCCGGAGACGTTTGCTCCTGACAATCATCCCTATCCCCGGCATGATTTTTGACTATATGGAAAACACCCATGTCGCCGGCTTGCTGATCGCCGGCCAAAACGGCATCACATCGCAGATGGTAGAATTGGCAAGTTTCTATTCCCGCCTGAAATCAGGCTACGTAACCCTCGCCTTCATCGTCCTGCTGATCTTGGGAATAAAATGGGTAATGCAGCGCCGACGGGCCGCGAATAGCGTTTGAACCGCGACGATCCAACGCTATCGCTGATCTCGAATATCAAATACCATTCCGCCTGATGCGTTTCAGACACCCCCTTCATCTGCAATTCAAGGATTACGCCGTTGATCAAGAAACTGCTTATCATTCCACCCATTCTGATCGGCATCGCCGTTTTGTATTTTATGGTCAGCGGCCGGCAAACCCCGGAGCGTAATCCACCCTCGGAAATTGCCCGTGCGGTGCGGGTCATTCATGTGGAGCCGACCAGGCTGGTGCCCCGTGTCACCGGGTTTGGCAGCGTCTATCCGGGCACGGTCTGGAGCGCGATCGCCCAGGTGAGCGGCGAAGTGGTGTATGTACATCCCCAATTGGACAATGGCGCGATCCTCTCTGCCGGTACCGAGATATTACGCATTTCTTCGGCCAACTTCACCCTTGCCATTGCGCAGGCTCAGGCGAACATGCGCGCCGCCGAAGCCAAATTGGCCGAGTTTGATGTGACTGAAACCAATACCAGCGCCCTGCTTGATATCGAGCAGCGCGGGTTGGAATTGCGCGTAGCAGAATTGGCGCGCAAGCAAAGTCTGTTTGAGCGCGGCACCATCGCCCAATCGGCACTGGAGCTCGAACAACGCGAAACCCTGGCCCAGCGCAAAAAGGTCCAGGATCTGGAAAACACCCTGCGGTTGCTACCAACCCAGCGCGCTGTGCAACAAGAACAGATTGCAATTTATCAAACGCAATTAAGCTCGGCCGAACTCGACCTGGCCCGCACCCATATCGAATTGCCGTTTGATGCCCGCATCGCCGACGTCAATGTGGAGACGGCGCAATTCGCCCAAACCGGAAGCATTCTGGTGGTTGCCGACAGTCTGGACATTGCAGAAATTGAAGCGCAAATCCCGATTTCGCAATTTCGCGCCATGATCAACACCAATGCCCCAACAGACGCGCGTAGCGGCATCACCACTGAATCGATTTCGTTCATCATAGAAAAATTCGGGTTTGAAGCGACCGTGCGCCTTCACGTAGGCGAAGAAACCGTCGAATGGCCCGCCCGGTTCGCCCGCATCAGCGACACCATTGACCCAAAAACCCGCACCATCGGGGCGATCGTTGCTGTCGATGGCGCCTATGCCAGCGCCTCCCCTGGCCACCGCCCGCCCCTGACCAAGGGAATGTTTGTTGAAATCGAACTTCGCACCCGTGCAATCGAAGACGCGATTACAATCCCGCGCGCAGCCTTTCATAATGGCAACCTGTACCTGGTGGGGGATGAAAACAGACTTGAAATTCGCCGCGTCACCAGCGGGTTGGTTCAAGGCAACCTCGTCCTTGTCACAGACGGGCTGGAGATCGGTGACCAGGTCATCGTTTCCGACCTGATACCGGCGGTGGAAAACATGCTGCTAACCCCTGTTCTGGACGAAGACAGACAAACTGCCCTGAAAGCTGAAGCCGCAGGCGGAACCGACAGCCAATGATCCGCTATTTTGTAGACCATCCCACCGCCGCCAATCTGGTGATGATCGCCTTTATCATTGCCGGTCTGTTCGCAGCACCAACGCTCCAGCGCGAAACTTTTCCGCGCGTCCAATCCAACAAGATCGAAATTCAGATCTTTAATCCCGGCGCCCGCACGGAGGATATCGAAGAAGCGATTTGCCAACGCATCGAAGATGCCATTGATGGCATCGACAATGTTGCCGAGATCATTTGCGAAGCCCGCGAAGGCTTTGCCCGCGCCGTCGTTGAAATTACAGAAGGGGCAGATCTTGACCGCTTTGCTGTCGATATCCGCACCGAAATAGACGCCGTTACGGATTTTCCAGAACAAGCCGAAGACCCGGTCGTCAAACAATTGGGGCAAACCGATTTCGTTGGCTCGGTCGCTGTCACCGGCGCTGCCAGCGCTCCTGATCTCAAGGCTTATGCGGAAGCGATGAAAGACCGCATGTTGCAATTTGGCGGCATCCCGAAAATTGAAATCATCGGCTTTTCAGATCACCAGATCCGCATCGAATTGCCAGACGCTGTCATCCGTCAATATGGCCTCAGCATTTCAGATATTGCCAGCGCGATCCGGCGCCAATCTCTGGATTTACCATCCGGCACAATCCAGACAAGGGATCAGGATGTGCTGATCCGGTTCGCCGACGAGCGCAAAACCCCGGACGATTTTCGTGACGTGATCGTGGTCACCGGAACCGATGGCGGCCAGGTGCGCCTTGGCGATATCGCCACCATCACCGACCGGTTTGATCTTGATGAAGCCAAGGTGCTGTTCAACGGCCTGCCAGCCGCCATGCTGAATATCACCAAGACGGAATCTGAAGATACGCTTGATGTCATCGATGCGGTCAATGCCTTCCTGGAGCAAGAGCGCCTCACCGCCCCGTCAGGTATCGAGATGTTTGTCACCAATGATGTTTCATCCATCGTCCGCGAACGACTGCAACTGCTCCTGACGAATGGCGGACAGGGGCTTGTCCTCGTGCTTCTGGTTTTGTGGCTGTTCTTTGGGTTTCGCTACGCCTTCTGGGTCGCGGCCGGGTTGCCGGTATCGTTCCTTGGATCCGTGGTGCTGATGGTCGCTGCCGGATACACCATCAATATGCTGACCATGGTTGGCCTGTTAATTGTCATCGGCCTGCTAATGGACGACGCGATTGTTATTGCGGAAAATGTGGCCACCAAACGCAGTGAAGGTAAATCGCCCAGGGACGCGGCCATTGAGGGTGCTCAGCAAGTGCTGCCAAGTGTTTTTGCATCTTTTGCCACAACCACGTGTATCTTTGGGTCGCTGGCGTTTCTCAAAGGTGATATCGGCCAGATTTTGAAGGTCGTTCCCATCGTCATGCTGTTCGTGCTGGTGGTGTCGTTGGTAGAAGCCTTTCTGATCCTGCCGCACCATCTGTCCCGCGCGATGGAAAAAGCAGACAAGCAACAGCCCAAAATACAGGCGACCGTTGATCGCGGCATCAACTGGATACGGGACCACCTTGTCGGCCCGATTGCCGTTGCTGCTGTGAAATGGCGCTATCTGACAGTGGGAATTGCTGTCGGCATGATGCTGCTCGCCATCAGCACCATCGCAGGCGGTATATTGAAATTTTCCGCATTTCCAGAACTCGACGGCGACGTGATGGAGGCGCAGATTTTGCTGCCTCAAGGCACGCCATTGCGACGCACCGAACAGGTCGTGGCGCAAATCACAGCAGCGCTTGACCGGGTCAATGAGACCCTTAGCCCGGCGCAGCCCGAAGGCCAGGCCCTGGTCCAGAGCGTTGCAACCAAATTCAACCAAAATAACGGCGCCAACGAATCCGGTGCCCATGTGGCGACAATCTCGGTTGACCTGCTGGATTCCGAGACCCGCACCCACCGCATCGACGATGTTATCGAGATGTGGCGCAGTGAGGCAGGCAATATTCCCGATGTGTTATCGGTGAAATATTCAGAATCTCAAATCGGCCCTGCTGGCTTGGCCTTTGATATCCGCCTCACTGGAGACGATTTGGATGATTTGAAAGCGGCAGCAATTGAGCTCACAACCTGGCTCAGCGGCTATCGTGGCACGTCCAACCTGACCGATGACCTACGCCCGGGAAAACCGGAATTACGCATCAGTTTGAAGGATGGCGCGGGAACCCTTGGCGTAGACGCCCGCCAGATTGCTGACCAGCTTCGTGCTGCGTTTTTTGGTACAATCGTGAGTGAAATACAGCGCGGCGCAGAATCATACGAAATCGATGTCCGGATCGACCCGCGCAACAAGGACAGCCTGGCAGATTTTGAAAATTTTGTAATTTCACAAGCCGATGGCAGTTTGATTCCCTTGAGCGTAATTGCAGATGTTGAAACAGGGCGCGGCTATTCCCGCATCAACCGGGTCAACGGGCAACGCACCGTGACCGTGCAAGGCGATATCGATGTACTTGTCGCAAATGCGGGCGAAATTCTAGCCGATACTGAGGCACGGTTTTTCCCCGGTATGGCAGCCCGTTACCCGAGCGTTTCAGTCTCTCTCGAGGGCCAGAACAGAGAAGGCCAGACCACCCAGAATTCCATGGTGAACGGGTTTATTCTTGGCCTGATCGGTGTTTATTTGCTTTTAAGCTTCCAGTTTAAAAGCTACGTGGAGCCGTTGGTTGTGATGGTCATTATTCCGTTCGCCTTTATCGGCGCGATCATCGGCCATATCGTTCTTGGTCTGGATTTCACCATGCCCAGCATGCTCGGCTTTGTTGCTTTGGCCGGCGTGGTGGTGAATGATTCCATTCTTTTGGTGAATTTCATCAAGCATTTTCACGGCGATACAAAATCCGTGGCCGAAGCCGCGCCACTAGCAAGCTGCGCCCGGTTCCGGGCAATCTTGCTAACCTCGCTCACGACAATTGTCGGGCTATTGCCTTTGTTGTCGGAAACCAGCCTGCAGGCGCAAATCCTGATACCCCTCGTCGCCAGTCTTGCGTTTGGACTGATGACCACCACCATTCTGGTATTGTTCCTCGTGCCGGCAATTTATTCCATTCTGGATGATTTCGGCCTAGCCAATATCGACTGACAACATAAAAAAAGAGCCGCCCTCAAATGAGGGCGGCTCGAATGTCTACGGCAGCGATCCGTTCAGGACCGCGCCTGATCTAGCTATACAGCCTGGATATTGGCGACAGCTGTCTTTCCAGTGCGGCTGTCAACTTCGGTGTCGAAGGAGACCTTCTGGCCTTCGGCGAGGCCAGTCATGCCAGCACGCTCAAGGGCAGTTGCATGGACGAAAACGTCCTTGCTGCCGCTGTCAGGTGCAATAAAGCCGTAGCCTTTTTGATCATTGTAGAATTTTACAGTACCGTTTTCCATGGAGATTCCTTTTTTGTTCCATGTTTGCTCACAGGTCAATCCACACGCCGAAACGTACGTATTAGCCCAAATTTGTCGATTTTTTTGAGGATTCTGAACGTGCGCCTGATATCTGTGAGGCGTAGCGACCAATTCGTCCGGCCAAAGTCGATGTCACCATATACCCTTTTATCTCGATATTTGCAAGACCATTGCTAACGTCAATATTTCAACATGGTTTCCCGGTCGTTTCAGGTGTCCAGAAGGTTATTCCCGGGCTTCAATTGCAACCCCGTCCGATATCTGATCGCTCGGATAAACGATCACATTTTCACCGGCCGTCATCCCGTCCAAGACCTCTGCATAGATATCTGAAAACCGCCCCAGAACAATATGCCGCTCGCTGGCAACACCGTCATCATTTACGAACACAGCCCAGTCGTTACCGACGCGAAACAGCGCCCCCAGCGGCACCCGCAAAGCATCTTCATTCTGCGATACCTGCAAGCGCACCAGAACCCTGAAGGCGTGACCAAGGCTGGCCCAGTCCTCCGCCGGACTGATAATATCCAGGATCACATTGACCCGCTGTTCTTCGATGCCAAGCGCAGAAATTTTGGTGAAGCCCGCCGGATCAATTCGCCGCACCCGCGCTTCCAAAACCTTGTCGTGGCCCCAATCTTCAATTCCAGCCATCGTGCCTGAGCTGATCCGGACGGCATCGGCTGACAAAAGATCAACAACTATTTCCAGATCCCGCGGATTCCCGGTTTCCAGGATCGCGGTTCCGGCCTGCACCACCTGTTCGCTCTCGGTCAGGATGCGGAGCACAACGCCCGTTTCAGGTGCGACCACCGCGACACAACATTGATCTTCGGGCCAATCGGTAACGAGTGCGGTTGGTTGCGATTCTCGTATCCGCGCATAGTCAAGCTCGCTCTGGCGCAATTCCAAATTGGCCTCTGCACGCTGCACCTGTGCCTGTTTGCCATCCACTTCCAGCATCGCCTGTTCCAGAGCGCGCCGGGAGATATTATTGTTTGCGGATAATTGCTGCGCCCGCTCCAGATCACTTTGGGCAAACCGCAACAATGAATGTGCCTGCGCCAATTCAGCGCGTGCCAGACGCACCATTGCCGAAGCAGCCAGGGTTGCAGCCGCAAGCTCGCGGCGGGTTCTTGAATCTCTGATCGGCGGGTCCACCGGGCGCACCCTGGCGACCCGTTGGCCCCGGACAACCTCATCACCGGCATCCAGTTCCAACCGCTCCAGCTTACCCGCGATTGGCGCTGAAATCTGGTAAACATCGCGAACCCGGGTCTCTCCTTCTTCTTCGATGACAACCTCGACCAGCCCTCGGGAAATTTCGACAATATCCACGGCTTCAGGTTTGGGGCGCAACAAATACCACCCCACCAATACGACCGGGATGAGCATTGCCACCCAGCCGAAAGACCTCAACCTTCGCATATTCATCTACTACTCCCTTGTCTTCAGCACCCGTATCATATCCAAAGAACGCACCCGCCGCACCACAATGAGGGCCGAAACTGCGGCCGCCGAAAGCACTGCCACGCTTGACCACCCGAACGCAGACGGTTCAACAATGAACGGGATTCTGAAGAGATCGCTCTGGAACCCAAGTACCACCAGCCACGATAATCCATATCCAAGTGCCCACCCAAGGGGTTGCGCGATCAAAACAATAAGCACCAATTCGACCAGCAGCACCGAGGACACTTCGCGGCGGGTAAATCCAAGCACCCGCAAGCTGGCCAGCTCTCGCCCCCGTTCCGAGAGTTGAATGCGGGCGCTGTTGTAAACCACACCAAACGCGATGATGACTGCAAGCACCACATAAACACTGGTCATGACGGAGATATTTTCTTCGATCGTGCCACGAAATTTCTGCAACGACACGGACTGCAACGCAATCGACGMCGCCGCCGGCATCGCCTTGATGGCGGCAAAAGTTGCGTCTGCCTGAGCCGGGTCGAATTCAGCATAAACCCCGGAGCGGCGCGGCCCGACGCGCGATAGATTATCGAGCGCATCGATATCCATATACGCACCAAGCCCGAGATAGCTCTGGATGATGCCGGTCACTGCAACATTGTGTATCTGGGTGCCTTCTTCGAGAATTTTTACCTGAACAATATCACCRATCCGGGCCTCAAGCTGATCGGCCACRCGCTCGCTCARCACCATCCCGGATGGTGGCAGGCTGACCGGCTCAAGATTGAGGTCAAGCAAACGGCTCAGGCGTGAATTTGGCAATTTTCCCAAAACGGAGATGCGCCGGCTATGAGAGCCAAATGACATTTCCACCTGAAGCGCGCGAAACGGTTCTACCGCCATCACACCCGGCAACCGGCGCGCCGCCAACACCGCGTCAGGACCAAGGGGCTGCGAGAAGCTGATCGTGACATCTTGGCGGTCGGTGCGGAAAAAGACCGTATCGATCATGAAATTGATCGAACCAAACGAGAATAATGCTGTGACCAGCAGACTGACAGCAGCGGCTGTGCCAAGAATGGTGAGCCCTGCCCGCATCGGCCAGCGGATCATATGGCGCAAGGCCATGACGGTAAGCTGGGAAAAGAACCCGGTGAACAATTGGCTGACCGCGCYGGCACGYCGGTAAAGCGGYGGYGGCGCGGGCTGCATRGCAACYGCAGGCGGCAACCCGGTTGCCGCCAATACRGCKYTCAAKGCCCCSGCAATRGCAGCGCCCATRCTGACCARRGCHGCCAAAAYATAAATRTCCGGRCTTCGYTGAAAAATCAGGAACGGAAARCGGTAAAATTCGGCGTAAAGCCGCGTCAGGCCGTTGCCAAGCCAGGTGCCGACCGCAAACCCGATCAGGATGCCTACAATCGCGATGACCAGCACCAGCTTCACGTAATGCATGGCCACGGCCCAGCGGCCATRTCCAAGGGCTTTCAAGAGACCGATTTGCTCGCGCTCCAGTGCCACCAGGCGCGCCAGGATCATGTTGATCAAAAATATCGATACCGCCAGAAATATCGGCGGCACCACCATCGCCATCCCGCGAAGCTGGGTCAGTTCAGTATCGAGAAACGCATGGGAGACCTGRTCATCGCGGTCATAAGCCCCGGTGCCACCATAGGGTGCCAGCAATTGATCGAGACGCGCGATAACRGCTTCAGAATTTGTGCCCGGYAACARCGACARGCTSACGGAATTGAACGCATCTTCCAAATCAGAAAGCGCTGCCAATTCGCCGCGACGCATCCAAAAAACCGCAAAGCGGCGATCATCGGGCACAATATCGCCCGGCCCGACCGCATAAATGAATTCAGGCGACAGGGCGACGCCGGTAATATGCATCTCGACCCGGTTGCCCGCGATCGTCGCATGCAATTTGGACCCTGCCTTGAATCCATGGGCGGACGCGAAAGATTCAGAGACAATTACTTCACCGCGCCGCCCAGGCTCCGGCATTCGCCCGGACCGCAGGAATAGAAGATTAAGCCGAGGCGGGCCAAAGTCCGGCAGGGACAATATCTGACCGGTTGCCGGTTCGGCCATGCCGGTAACATCCAGCAGGGCAAATTGGATAACACGGGTCTGGACGCCTGCCACACCATTGATCGCTGCGATCCGCCTGGAAAGCGCGTCCGGCGCCCGCTCAACAGATGCAAATAAATGCGCAAAGCGATAGCGCTCGTAATATGCGTTGCGGGTCTCGTCCAGCGAGCGATAGGCCCCGACCGCCAGAATGAGCGTCGCGACTCCGCATGCGAGCACCAATGATACCGCCAACGATTGCGCCCAGAGCCGCTTGAAATCCCGCATCAATTTTTTATCAAGGACGCGCATCCCGGTTACCAGTCCAGGTCTTTTGGTGCGATGCGTTTTTTGGTGATCTCTTGGCGAACAACCTCGCCATCAGCGAAATAAAATGTCCGGTGCGCCAGATTTCGAATAACCGCATTGTGGGTGATGATCGCGGTCGTTGTGCCAAGCTCATCATTGATCCGGGTCAGGGCTTCCAGAACAACCCGCCCGGTTTTGCTGTCCAAAGCGCCAGTCGGTTCGTCACACAACAAGACATCGGGGTTCTTTGCTATGGCGCGGGCAATGGCCACGCGCTGTTGCTCGCCGCCTGACATTTGGGCCGGGAAATGGTCCATCCGGTCTTCCAGACCAACCATGCTAAGCGCATCTTCGGGTTTCATGGGGTCTCTGGAAATCTCGGTCACAAGGGCAACATTTTCCCGCGCGGTCAGGCTTGGAATGAGATTGTAAAATTGAAACACAAACCCCACATGGTCGCGCCGAAATTGGGTCAGCGCTGCTTCATTACAATTTGTCAGGTCCAGATCGCCAAACAGCACCGTCCCCGAACTGGCCGTATCYAGCCCGCCAATAATATTGAGAAAGGTGGATTTTCCGCTACCAGACGGCCCCAACATGACCGCCAATTCGCCTTCATAAAAGGTCGCCGATGCGCCGCGCAGGGCATGAATGATCACGTCCCCGGTCTGGTATATTTTCGTGAGGTCTTTGATTACGAAAACGGGGTTTGCTTTTGCCATGATCGCCACAATGAAATTGATATCGTTCAGGGTCTGTACGCTGAACAATCAATATCATGTAACGCCCCTGATACCAGAGACCGTTTCCGAAATTATTTTTAAATGCTAGCCGCGTTCCAGCAAGGGCGGCAAATCAGCCAGCGTGGTAATTTCATGGTCAGGCTTGCCGGGCAGYCGTTCGCTRCGCTGGCCATAGCGATTGCACCAAACCACTTTCATGCCAAATGCCGACGCCGCATGGGCATCCCATGCGTTGGAAGACTGGAACGAAATTTCATCTACCGGGACGCCAACCCGATCAACCGCCATTTGATAAACGCTCGGATGCGGTTTGAACACGCCCACATCTTCAACTGAGAGGACATGGTCCAGAACATCACCAAGGCCAGCCGCATTAACCGCATCCATCAACATATCAGGCGATCCGTTGGAGAGGATCGCGGTGACAAATCCGGCGTCTTTCAATTGATGGAGAACGGTGGGCACTTCCGGAAAACAATCGAGCGTGCGGTACAACCCGATCAGCCGGTTGCGCAACGCCCTGTCGCTGATACCAAGAGTATCCAGGCTGAAATCAAGTGCGTCGGTGGTGACTTGCAAGAAATTAATATGCAGCCCCTGTAACCCGCGCAGCCAAGTATATTGAAGCTGCTTATCGCGCCACAAAACCGTCAGCGCATCGGCTTTGTCGCCAAGCGCATCGCGGCAGGTTCCTGCAGCAGAAGCAAAATCAAACAAAGTCCCGTAAGCGTCGAAAACGCATGCCCGTACTTTGAGTTTGTTGTCAGCACCCATGCTGCGCTCCATTTTGAAATTTATGTCCCGCCGGATTTATGCCCTACCGGACTATTGTCCAGTTGAATTATCATCCGGCCCCTTTTTCAGGGCATCCCGACTGGTTTGATAGAAATCGTACAGCATCATGGCGCTCACAAAAGCGACAATGATTGCAAACGGCAACGAGCCGATTGAGACCGCAAGCCCGATCACAAAGGTCAGAAAAATTACCGCCCCGACAATTGTGGAAAATACAATATCCATTGATCTAAGCCTCCAGAGAATTCAAAAGCCAGCGCGCCGTCCGGAACAGACGGGCATCGTCATCTTTGTGGGACACCAATTGCACCCCGAGCGGCAACCCTTTGGGCCCTTCAAGGATCGGTAGATTGATCGCCGGGACCCCGCACAGGGTCCAGATTTTACAAAATGCCGGATCGCCGGTGGTTTCAAACCCTTCCGGCGCTTCGCCCAACGCCGACGGCGTGATGATCGCGTCGTAATCTTCGAGCATCAATTCAAGTATATCGTTGAATTCAGCAATGCTCTCAACCGCTTCAATATATTCAACGGCTGAAACCTTGCGCCCGCGTTCGATAATCTCTTTGACGTTATCGCTGAGTTGATCGTTGTGATTAGAATATTCTTTCTCGAATTGCTGGGCGATATCAGCATCCATAATCCGGCGATGAAATTCGCTGGCATAGTCGAATGAGGTCGGCAGTTTCACAAGATCGACCCGCTCGCCCAAATGCTCAACAAGTTCGCGAAAGGCTTCCTTGGTACTGGCCTCGGCTTCATCCCAAACAGGGGAACGCACAAAGGCGAATTTCGGTTCATCTGGCGGGTCCTCGGCCATGATTTCCGCGATGCAGGGCCGGGTATTCATCCGCATGCCAGGGTCGCGAGAATCGTACGCCATCAACACATCAGCAATCAAAGCCATGTCGCCAAGGGTGCGGGCAAAGACGCCAATCGTATCCAGATAACTGGATTGACGCAGAACCCGGTGGCGCGATATCCGGCCGTGCGACGGTTTGAACCCGTAGACACCACAAAACGAAGCCGGCCGAATAACCGATCCCCCGGTCTGGGTCCCAATGCTCAACGGGACCATGCCCGCCGCCACCGCCGCCGCTGACCCGGCAGAAGAGCCACCCGGCGTATGCCCCAGATTGTGAGGGTTGCGGGTCTCAGCCGGTTTCATCATCGCCAATTCGGTGGTGACTGTTTTACCTGCAATGATCGCACCGGCTTCGCGCAACAAAGAGATCATCGACGCATCTTCAACAGGCCGTCGGCCCGAATAAATCGGCGAATTATACGTGGTCGGCATACCGGCTACGTCGATAATGTCTTTGATGCCAACGGGCAGCCCGTGAAGCGGCCCAAGCGGTTGCCCACGGCTGCGGGCTTTATCTGCATTTTCCGCCTGCTCGCGGAAAATCTTTGGATCAAGACAGGCCCAGGCATGGATATCGTCTTCGTGGGCCGCAATATGCTTCAGACAGGCATCGGCAAGCTCAACCGCACTCAACCGCCCTTCGCGAAGGGCCGCAGCCAGCTCCAAAGCCGTATCGCTTGAAGCTGCCGTACTCGAACCATTTTTCTGCTCGTCACTCATTCAGTTAGTTCCCAAACAGATAATCCGGAAGCCAAAGGGCGATTTCCGGGAAATTATAAAGCAGAACCATCGTGAAGATCACGATCGCCAGATACGGCATGATCCCAAGGAAAATGTCCGCCAGCTTGATATATGACGGCGCCACGCCCTTCAGATAATAGGCCGCCATCGCCATCGGCGGGGTCAGGAACGAGGTTTGCAGGTTCAGCGCCACAAGGATACCGAAGAATAACGGATCAACCTCGAACGTATCCAGCATGGGCAGGAAGATCGGGACAAAGATAATAATGATCTCGGTCCACTCTAACGGCCACCCAAGTATGAAGATGATGGTCTGGGCCAGGATCAGGAACGAAACCGTTCCCATATCCATGGCGAGGAACCATTCGCGGATAAGATCATGCCCACCAAGATAGGAAAACACCGACGCAAAGGTCCATGATCCGATGAACAACCAGCACACCATGGCGGAGGTTTTGGCGGTCAGATAGACCGCTTCCTTGAGCCGTTGCCAGGTCAGGTTCCGGTAGACCGCCGCCAGCAACAACCCGCCTGCAGCGCCAACGCCAGCAGCTTCAGCCGGTGTCGCAAAGCCCATCAGGATCGCCCCCAAAACGCTTAATATCAGCAGCGCCAGCGGCACAAATGACGTCAACAGCGCAATCACCAATACGCGAAACGACGGAATATCTTCTTCCCGCGGCTTTGGCGCAATTGACGGGTTCATGTATGCCCGCCCAATCACATAAATCATATAAAAACTGGCAAGCATCAGMYCTGSWMNASAWCSMYGCCKYKKRAAKNCNCGMWMTSGYRWTMKKKMMGCRMYCRSCGMATRRMYRNATCMGNCAYSAKCGAGSNCGGSRWAMRAAWTSSSAKMSRCSCKCYSRMKCAAATCACACCCGCTGCGTATTTATGCTCGTAGCCGGCTTTCAGCATCGCCGGAAAAGCCAGCATCCCCATCAGGGTTACAACCGCACCGACAATCCCGGTTGCGGTGGCAAATACAGCGCAGGTCGCCAATGCGGCAACGGCCATGGAACCCGGCACATTGCGGGCCGCCAGCTGAATTGAGAAAAACAGCCGATCGACGATTTTCGCGCGCTCAACCACGTATCCCATAAATAGGAATAGCGGCACCGCGACCAAGACATCATTCGACATCACCGAGAAGGTATTTTGCACGAACAGGTCGAATATTCGGTTATCGAATAGCGAACTCATGCGCAACGGATCGTAATAGGCGTAATAGCCAAACCCGAGGCCCATGGCGATCAGGGTGAAGGCGATCGGGAAGCCCAGCATCACTATTAAAATGAACAGGCCGAGCATCAATATGGCAATTTGAGGATCGGTCATTTGGCTTCCCTCGCCTTGCGAAATTCTTCCTGTTCGCGCAGCTCAGCCGCCTCGCGGATCAACACCGCGTCGGTTTCTTCCACGTCATGAAGCCGGACCGGCCAAGACCCATGCTTGATGCAGTGAACGCAGCGGATAATTTCTGCGATGCCCTGCAACAGGACAAGAAATCCAGCGATTGGAATCAGGGWTTTGAARAARTAAATCTGGATACGTGCCGGGCTGTTCCAGCTCACTTCCCGGTAAAACCAGGAATCTTCGGCAAAACCGTATCCGTAAAATATCAGGGCCAGCATACCCGGAATCAGAAACAGGATATAAAGGGTCATATCGATGCTCGCCTGCACCCGCAGAGGCAACAATCGATACACTACATCGCCGCGCACATGGGCCCCCTGCCCGAGCGCATACGCCCCGGTCATCATGAACAGGGCGCCATACATCTGAACGCTCATATCAAACGCCCAGGTGGTGGGGGCATTAAAGGCGTAGCGGACTACCACTTCGTAAAGGGTGGAAAAGGTCAAAATCACGATGCACCAGGCAAACGCCTTGCCGACCCATGTGTTCAGGCTGTCGATATAATTCGGTATCCGGTCCATCTCCGCACCTTCTGACAGGAAATTTGAATTGGATGGTATGCGCGCGCATTCCAGGGCGGCACAGAATGCGCCGCCCTGGAATGCTTTAGCTCATTAACGCTGCCTAACGGAGCGCCTAGAGAGAGCCGAAATAATGCTCGTAAGCACCACGATAGTTCGGCGCATTGTTCAGCGCATAGGCACCATGACGTTTGGCCCAATCAAGTTGGGATTCAATCACCTTCTTGAAGAACGGATCGGTTTCGTTGAATTGCTCAACGATAATGTCCCATGCCTTCAACTGGTCATCCATGACACTGTCCGGTGTCCGGTAAACATTGACGCCATGCTCTTCCTTGAGCGACACCAGATCCAGCGAATAACGCTCCATTGCTTTCCAGGCCATATCAGCGGAAGCAGCTTCCGAAGCATGCTCAAGAATGGCCTGCGCTTCTGAGGGAAGGTTGTTGAAAAGACCCTTGTTGAAGATGATTTCAAAACATTCCTGAGACTGATGGAAGCTGGCAAGATGATAATGCTTGGACACATCCTGCATGCCGAAATCTTTGTCCGAAGTTGGATTGTTGAATTCAGCAGCATCGATCAGGCCGCTCTTCATAGCTGCCTGGATTTCACCACCGGGAAGCTGAACAACAGACATACCCATTTCCTGCAGCACGTTTGCAGCAAGACCGACGGTCCGGTATTTGAGGCCGACCATCTGGGACGAACTGGTGATCTGCTCGTTGAACCAGCCAAGTGGCTGCGCCGGCATCGGGCCGGAGAAGAAGCCAACAATGTCGAGACGCAGGGCTTCCATCAATTCGTTATAGAGCGCTTTACCGCCACCATATTGAATCCAGCCCATCATTTCGTTGGCGCTCCAGCCAAAACAGGGGCCGGTACCAAACAATGATGCGACCGGGCTTTTGGAATACCAGTACGCGGTCACAAGATGCGCGCCATCAAGCACGCCGTTATGAACAGCGGTTTGCATTTCAGCAGTTTTTACCACAGCGCCAACACCGAGCAGATCAATTTTCAAAGACCCGCCGGACATGGCATTGACCCGGTTTACATAATCCTGGGCGAATTCCAGAAAGATACCACCGCCCCATGCGGCCTGAACTTTMAGAACAATCGGCGCAGCAGTTGCRACGCTMGGCATGGCAAGAACAGCRGAACCAGCAGCRACTGTAGTCGCTCCGGTTTTTAGGAACTTGCGTCGTGAAATTGGGGATTTCCCATCTTTGGACATTTTTATTACTCCCTGGCTAAAATTTTTTTCCAGCATCCAAAGGCTTCGCCCATGACGCCAGCTTTTTTGTTTGTCGGAATTCAAGAAAAGAAAAAATTCCTGACCGGTATCCCCACCTATCGGCACCCTGGTGGACCGGATTCCAGACAAAACAATGCCTGAAATTACCCCTACCCTGTGACTGTCATAAATCTTGAAGCGGGATGCAAGTTGAAGAGAAACAGTCCAAAAGGATAATAAGAGTTTTTTTCTTATTAATTTCAAATAGATAGAGTGTTTTCTTATCGGTTTTCGCAAAAGGAAAAAGAGTTTTTCCGTGTTTCAGATAGCGAGAGCATGATTGATACTATCAAAGAAGCAATCGATGCGGCCGGATTGACCTTGGTGCAATGGACTCAAAACAAGCCATATTATACAAGCGGAAGTAACTATGCAGGGCTGACGAACCAGGGAGGGAACGAGAATGCGTTTCAAGACTATTCGGAATTYGGCACGKGTCGCAATACTCGGTTTGGCAGTTTCAATACCTGGAACCTTATTTGCTCARGATACGGATGGCCCAACGCCGCGCCCGGCGAAACTGATAGACATCGTGGCCCAAAATCTGATCACCCAAGTTACGCTGCCGGCAATTGTTCAGCCCAGCGTAACAAGCGATCTGGCCATGCTGGTTGGCGGCACCTTGCAATCGTTGCCGATCCACGAAGGTCAGCTTGTGGAAAAGGGCGATTTGCTGGCGCAGATTGACACGATCACTCTGCAAAACGATCTTGCCCAAGCACAGGCCCAGTATGAAAGCGCCAATATAGAATTTAGCCGTGCCGAGACCCTGATCAAATCACAAACAATCGCCCAGACCGTTTATGACCAGCGCAAGGCGCAAAGAGATTTGGCAAAACTCACCGTGGAAGCCGCCCAGACACAATTGAACAATGCAACCCTGGTAGCTCCCTTTGACGGTGTCATAGCTGTATTGAACGTGCGCCAGTTCCAGATAGTTTCAACACAAGAGCCAATATTGACCCTGCAAAGTCGTTCGGATTTTGAAGCTGTTGCCAACGTCCCGGCGCAGGTTATCGCCAATTCGACAAATTTCACCGTAGAAAAAACATCGATCATTCTAGATGTTGCACCATTGCAAAGCATTCCCGTCACATACAAATCGATCTCACCACAAGCTGACCCGGCGAGCCAAACTTATGAAATGCGGTTTATGTTTCAGGCACCTGACGGGATTATCATCCTGTCCGGAATGACCGGCGAATTGCACTCGACAGTCCGGCTAACCGGGCCAGACGCCGATAAGTTGGCAATCCAARTCCCCTTGTCTGCCGTGCTGAATGACGGCACAAACAATTATGTATGGGTGGTCGATACTGACAAAATGACCGTATCCAAACGCCAAATCACCCTCGCCCCGACGATTGGTGAAATGCTGCCCGTGACCGATGGTCTTAGTGTAGGAGAGACAATTGTCGGAGCGGGGGCATCATACCTGAATGAAGGCATGACCATCCGCCGCTATGAGCAGTGAGGGACAGACCATGAACCCGGCTGTATTTTCCATCAAGAACCGCCTTATTTGTGCGGTCGTTATCCTCATCTCTCTGTATGGCGGCTGGAACGCGTATGAGACCATGCCCCGCCTTGAAGACCCGGATTTCACCATCCGGGTCGCCCAGATCATTACCCAATATCCCGGGGCCACACCGCTGGAAGTCGCGAATGAGGTTTCAGACAAAATTGAATCGGCTTTGCAGCAATTGCCCGAAGTCAAGGAAGTGCGCTCCACTTCAACTGCCGGACAATCGATCATTCAGATCGAGATTAAGTTCGAATTTTCACCAAACAAGGAAGCGCTGCAGGTCGTCTGGACCAAGGTGCGTAACAAAGTGGCGGAAGCGGCGCTACAATTGCCGCCCGGTGCTGGCACGCCATACGTAAATGACGATTTTGGTGATGTTTACGGCATCTATTATGCCCTCACCAGCGACGGGTTTTCGCCGCGTGAAATGTTTGAATATGCAAAATCCATCCGGACAGAACTTTTAGCCGTTGAAGGCGTTGGCAAAGTTGCTATCCAGGGAGAATTGCCTGAGGCGATTTATATTGAATTCACCCAAGAACAACTCGCAGCATCCGGCATTAGCATCGACCAGATTTTTGGCCAATTGTCCGAACACAGCTCGGTCACTGCGGCAGGTGCAGTGACACTCGGCAATCGTAGATTGATGGTACAATTGCCGCCAACAACGGAAACCGTATCAGCGCTCGAAAACACAATTGTATCAACCGGGTTTCAGGAAACCGGGCGGGTCATTCGGCTGCGGGATATCGCGACTGTAACCCGGGGCTATCAAGACCCGGCTCGGTTGATCATGCGCTATAACGGTCGCCCGTCATTGGCGATCGGTATCTCTGCGGTGCCGGGGGAAAACATTGTGCGCATTGGCGGATTCATATCTGCGCGCCTGGCAGAACTTGAAAGCGAGCGTCCAATCGGGCTTGAAATCGAGACCTATTACAATCAGGCCGACATTGTTGAATTCGCCGTCAAGGACTTTGCCAAAAACGTCATGCTGGCGCTGCTGATCGTACTCATCACGCTCGGTATTTTCATGGGGTTGAAACCAGCAATCGTGATTGGCGGTGTATTGCTCCTGACCATCGCCGCCACTCTGGCCGTGATGCAGATGGTGGGTATTCCCATGCACCGCATTTCTCTTGGAGCACTGATCATCGCTCTGGGGATGCTGGTCGATAACGCCATTGTGGTAACTGACGGAATTTTAATCGGTGTTAAAGCCGGAAAGCGGAAACTCGCCATCGCCAGCGAGATCGTTGCCCGTACATGGATACCCTTGCTAGGCGGCACAATTGTCGGGATCATCGCGTTCGCGCCGGTCGGGTTGGCACCCGGCGCCACCGCAGAATATACCGGTGACTTGTTCTGGGTCGTAATGATTTCCTTGTCCTTCAGCTGGATTTTTGCCATCACCGCAGCCCCGTTATTTGCAGATATCCTGTTCAAGGAAAGTGAAGGCAAGGTGGATGCCAAACCGGACGGTGCCCTAATACGCGGGTACAAGCACTTTATCGTCGGCGTGCTGCATTTGCGGTATCTGGTGATCGGGCTGGTGGTCGGATTGTTCGCCGTCGCCGCCATGGGGTTCGCCTATGTCGCACCGGGCTTTTTCCCAGCCTCCACCAGTCCGCAAATTGTCGTGGATTATTGGTTGCCAGAGGGAACAAGCATTGATCAGACCAACACAGATATGGCCAGAATTGAAGACGAATTGCTTACCTATGATGGTGTCGAAGTCGTCAACGCCATGATTGGCGGCGGGACCTTGCGCTATATGTTGGTCTACGGCCCGGAATCTCCAAATTCGTCCTACGGACAAATTTTACTGCGAATTGAAAACTATAACCAAATCGATGGCCTGATCCCCGAAATCCAGGCCTATCTGGACGACGCATTTCCTAACGCACAGGCCAAGGTATGGCGGTTCCAGCTTGGGCCAGGCGGCGGCTCCAAGATACAAGCGAGGTTCTCCGGACCAAACCCGATCGTGCTACGCGAATTGGCTGCTCAAGCCGCCTCAATCATGGCCCAGGACCCAGATGCAATTTCCATCAAGGACGATTGGCGTCATCCCGTCAGCGTCATCGAGCCGATTTTGAACGAAGCCCGTATCCGCCGGCTTGGCGTAACACGTGAAGATATCGCCACCGCCCTGAATGTGAATTTCTCTGGCCGCAATGTGGGCTTGTTCCGAGAAGGCGATAACCTGGTCCCGATCATCCAGCGCGCATCCGCAAGCGCCCGGATCGGCATTGACGCGATCAACACCATCCAGGTGGCCAACCAGGCCACAGGTCGCACCATTCCATTGGCACAATTGGTCGACGGGTTTCAAACCGTATGGCGCGACGGAAAACTTCTGCGCGTCAACAGGGTTTGGGCACTGACGGCGCAAGCTGATCCAGGCCCTGGCATATCGGCCGGAGATTTATTCAACCGCCTGCGCCCGCAAATCGAAGCGATTGCTCTGGCACCCGGCTATACGCTGGTTTGGAAAGGCGAATATGGAGACAGCGCCGAGGCCAACGGCGACCTGGCCTCCACAATTCCCATGGGTCTGGCCGCAATGATGCTGACCGTATTGCTGCTGTTCAATGCGCTCCGCCAACCGATCATCATTTTCCTGACATTGCCGCTCGCAATCATCGGGGTTGTGTTCGGATTGCTGGTCATGGGRACCCCGCTTGAATTCATGGCCATCCTCGGCGTGTTGTCGCTATCGGGCTTGTTGATCAAAAACGCGATTGTTCTGGTTGATCAGATGGATATGGAAATCCGCGAGGGCAAAGCCAGATTTGATGCGATTGTAAATTCCGCTGCCAGCCGGGTCCGCCCTGTCATGATGGGGTCACTGACCACGGTACTGGGCGTCATCCCGCTTTTTTCTGACGCTTTCTTCAAATCGATGGCTGTAGTGCTTGTCTTCGGACTGAGCTTTGCGACAATATTGACGCTGGTTGTCATACCGGCTCTCTACGCAGTGTTTTTCAGAGTGAAAGCTTCAGAACGCGAAACCCCTCCTGATGCTCTGGCCGCCAAAACCTGAGGGTTCAAATGTCCACAATACTGCAAGTCTTGCTAGGAAGCGCCGCCCTCTGCTTATGCGCGGTCTGGCATATTTTCGCCTTGTCCGAACTGATTTTCAGACTTCGCGCCCGGTTTGAAAATCGCACGTGGAGCGCACGCGGCAATTTCCCTGTGACGGTGCTKATATTTCTGGCTATTTTATTCGCCCATACCGCACAACTTTATTTCTGGGCCGGATCATTTTGGTTGCTCGGTGCGCTCCCCGCATTCCAAGATGCCCTCTATTTCTCGTTGGTGACCTACACCACGCTCGGCTATGGCGACATCGTGGTAGGAGAAGGCTTTCGGGTTTTTGCTGCTATGGAAGCTATAACCGGCGTTTTGATGTTCGGCATCAGCACTGCGTTTCTGGTTGGGTATTTYTCAGAGATGATGCGCAGCCGGCTGCAATAACCAAGCAAATAATTTCGGATCAATCGTCCAGCATGTTCCTAAACCGCTCAGGCAACTGGTTTTCGGTCAGCTTTTGCTGTTCTTGCCGATCATGGGCAAATGCGACCAGATCAGCCAAATCCTGTCCGGACAGGGCAATCACCCCGCCAAGCATATCTTGCTGCATGATGGTCATTGCCTCTGCACCGCGCCACATGCGGGCCGCAAACTCAAAAGCATTCATGGGTGAAGGCATGTCGTCAGCATTGAGGCTCGGGCCAATATCACCACCAACCCCGTTGACCGAATGGCAAACCACACATCCCGTTTCTACAAACAATTCGCGCCCTCGGGCCGCGTCCATCTCGGGTACCACAAGACCCACATCTTGCATCAAAGCAACCAACCGCGAAAGTTCTGCGGGTGACATATTTTCTATCMCTTCAAAATCATGACCATGTTCATGACTGCGATGTTGCTCACGCATAGAATCCATCATGTCCATGGGCTCATCATGGTGACCCTCAGGACCTACTTCGGCAAAAGCCAAAGGCGGCACATTCGCCAAGAGCAGGGTAAAAAATAATACCGATATGGCTTTAACGCGACCTATCTTGAACATTGTATCCTCTCCTTCGAAATACGGTCCTACATCGCATAGTATGTGATCAAGCATCTGACGTCRCATTGATCCCGATCAAGTMWCKSSGCSSYYRYYWNCAMGCGGWCRMKSCSGSYGMGMKYGRMSYSGYAMAWYGCGGCSWSKKNASGKKMMMKCRKCMRCYMSTNAGWYCKRMYSRYCAKCRWKNCCRGCSWYGYNNATSCYGSYSCCATTGGGTCAGGTGCTGGGAATATTTGTTCCAGTCGTTGGTTTTCAGCTTGATATAGGCGTCGGAAAATTCTTCTCCCAAAGCAGCCCGCAATACCTTGTCCTTGGCGAACAGGCGGATCGCATCGATCAGGTAGAGCGGCAGCTTCTTGGCACCGCGCACCTTGTGGCCCTCAGCATACATATCAATATCCAGACGCTTGCCCGGATCGAGTTTTTTCTCGAGCCCTTCAAGCCCCGCCGCCAGAAAACCGGCCATCAATAGATATGGGTTCGCCGCACCATCCGCCACACGGAATTCAAACCGGCCTTCATCTGGCACCCGCACCATATGGGTACGGTTGTTACCGCCATAGGTGATTGTATCCGGCGCCCAAGTCGCRCCTGATGATGTGACTGGCGCGTTGATCCGCTTGTAGGAATTAACGGTCGGGTTGGTGATCGCCGCAAGCCCTTCGGCATGCGCCATGACGCCACCAAGGAAATGATAACCCATTTCGGAAATACCCAATTCACCGTTCGGATCATGGGTCAGGCAGGTGGTTTCATCCAGGTTCCAGAGCGACGCATGAACATGACAACCATTACCGGTCAGATGCGAAAATGGCTTTGGCATGAAGGTGGCACGAAGCCCGTGCTTTTCAGCAATCGACTTCACCATGAAGCGGAAGAAGCAGAGCTGGTCCGCTGTCTTCAGGCATTCGTAAAAATCCCAATTGATCTCAAATTGACCGTTGGCATCTTCATGATCGTTCTGATACGGGTCCCACCCAAGCTCGATCATGGTGGTGCAAATCTCGGATATGACATCATAGCGGCGCATCAGTGCCGATTGGTCATAACAGGGTTTTTCCTGGGTATCGCGTTCGTCCGATATCGCGGTCCCGTCTCCGTTGATCAGATGAAATTCCGGCTCTACACCGGCCTTCATCACAAAGCCTTTGTCTTTGGCCCTGGCAATAACTTTTTGCAGCACATTGCGCGGGGCCTGCTCGATCGGCTTGCCTTCCATATAGAGATCGCCCGGCACCCAGGCCAGTTCAGGCTTCCAGGGCAATTGAATAACCGCATCGGAATCAGGGATCGCAAACATATCCGGGTGGGCTGGTGTCATATCCAGCCAGGCCGCAAACCCGGCAAAGCCAGCGCCTGATTTCTGCATCCCGGCAATGGCCCTGGCCGGCACAAGTTTGGAGCGCTGGGTCCCAAACAGATCGGTGAAATTCATCAAGAAATATTTGACGCCGTTGTCTTCCGCATATTTTGCCAAATCGATTGCCATGCTACTTAACTCCGCTTTTTACTTTCAACYTTGCTGGTTTTTCGTTCCTCATGAACCAGCGTCGATGACCCGCGTGAATGTTATTGTAAACCCGTGTCCCCTAGCCGCAATATGTTACTGTCAGGAGCCGCGACAAARATTGCCTGATCACGGCTGATGGCCGCGCCGTAGACCAGTTGGAAATACGATTACGTTTCAGTTCGCTTGGTATCGTCCSGGCATGGGAATTCCRGTMGCTTTCGACGTTGCCAAAGCGATTGAGCGCAGGTCTTCCGGCTCAATATTATGGATATCGGTTTTGCCTGTACACCGCGCCATGATGGACGCTTCGAGCGACAGTGATTGCAAAAACAGCGACACTGCTTCGGCCCGTTCCTGTTCGCTGGCATCACCCGAAAAGACAATGCCATTGTCGGTAATCTGACCACCAATCGCCAGGCCAAGTGCTGCACCAAGCACAACGCCATTGGCACCAAGCCCGATCAGTTTTGCCAAGTCTGACCCGGACCGAATCCCGCCAAAATAGAATATTTCGAGATCTTCTTCCCGGTTCATGGCCCGCATCTGCCGAATGGTATCGCGGATTACAGGCAGGTCCGGGTTGCCTGTCAATTCCGGCCAGGGGCCATTGCCGGGGCTGGCATTCAGAAGCAGAAAACCCAGTTCTTGCTCAAGCGCAAAGGGAATGGCGCGGTCCAGATCATCTTTTGTGACGCAAAGCCCGGTCACTTGATTTGCGGAGGTTTCCGGGAATTGGAATTCTTCAAAACCACCTTCTTGAGAAAAGACAATGCCAGCAGCTTGATCTGAGGGCACATCCTTGCCCGGATCAATGATTTGCACCCACGGCACGGCATCGCCAAGCGATACCCGGCCGATATAGGCCGAGCCATGGGCGGCAAGCCCCGCACCCAGCGCCTTGCGGATTTCAGCCGGAGCATCATCAAACCCGGTCGCGATCAGCGGCGAGGCCAGATCAATCCGGTCGCCAATATGCGCTTTCACATTGCAAGGGTCGCGGTACGGATCGATCACCAGCCGGGACAGGTTGGCGGGCAAAAAAATCAGGTCATCGAGAGTTGCCAGATGCTTTTCACCGAAAGGTTCTGGATGCGACCGCAGACGCTTGTTCAGAATTGCAGTCTGGGTGCGCGTGTCCGACAATTTTGCCCGGGCCATCATGAAAATATCTTCGCGGTTCTGGACCGAATAATCGGCGGAGCCTGTTTCAGCGTCGCAACGATAGCAGCGCGCCACTTCGGCACGCACGGCATCGTCATCGTAAGTGGTTTCGATTTCAGGGAAGTCGCCCGGCTTGAGGCCAAGCCCTTTAAAATCCTGATTTTGCCGGTTGAAAACTTCCCATTCCGGGTCCTGCGCCACAGGTACACGGTCTGTGCGGAACGGGGTGCGATACGGTAACGGCTTTTCAACGCCGTCGAGAAAGGCGTTGATATAATACGCCGCCCGATGGCCGTGCTGCATCGCCATTACAATGGTGGACCCGCCAAACGCGCCGTCTCCGGCTGCAAATATTTTTGGGTCAGCGGTCCCCATACCGTCCCAGTTGGTGCGGACCCGGTCGCCGTCCATCAGGCCGTTCTCGGCAAGCGCATCACACGATGCCTGCTGGCCAACGGCTACAATTACCAGACCGCCCGCGACGAAATGTTCGCTATTCGCCACATCTACCGGGCGACGGCGGCCATCCATATCGGGTTCGCCAAGCTCGGTATGCACGCATTGCAACCCGAAGCCATCGTCGCCGTCGGAAATCCCGACCGGCTGAACATTGTAGATAATCTCGATGCCTTCCTTGATGGCACCTTCCAGCTCTTCCTTGCGTGCTGGAATTTCATCCGGCCCGCGCCGGTAAAGAACCTTCACTTGGTTGCAGCCGGGCAACCGCCGCGCCGCACGACACGCATCCATCGCCACATCGCCGCCGCCAATCACCAACACAGTGTCAGGGGTTTGCGGTCGGTCGCCGTCATTGATCTGACGCAGATAATCAACGCCGTTGACGATGCGCGGGTCTTTGGCGTCCAACGCCGCCATGTTCTTGCCCTGCCACGCGCCAATCGAAAGCAGCACGGCATTGTGCCGGTCTTTCAATTCGTCCAGCGTAACGCCGTTACCGAGGCCGCAGGATAGATGCACCTTGATGCCGGGGCAACGTGCCGCCAGCCGGGCCATATCCTGTTCAATGATGCCACTTGGCAGGCGAAAGGTCGGGATACCCCAGACCATCATGCCACCAAGCCGGTCGGTCATCTCATAGACATGAACCTCGAAACCAAGTTCCGCCAAATCCTGTGCCGCCGTCAGCCCAGCCGGTCCACCGCCGACGATACCGATGGTCTCAATGCGCGTGACTTCAACCGGAGACGGTTTGAAATCCGGCCCGAGCTTGTCCATGATATAGCGCTTGATATTGCGGATCGCGATGGCGCCAT
>JAESRU010000136.1 GCA_016764455.1 Hyphomicrobiales bacterium
CCACGCACGTCGTCTTCACCAAGTTCGTGATCTTCCATGGCTTTAAAGCAGGGCGCTATGTCTTTCCAGCCCCAGCCCTGATTGCCAAGTGCTTCCCAGTCATCAAAATCCTGAGCCTGACCACGGGTGTAGAACATGCCGTTGACCGTACTTGAACCGCCCATCATCCGGCCACGAGGCCAGGACTCAGACAGATTGCCATTACCGGGCTCAGGCTCGGTGTTGAAACGCCGAACATGATGCTTATCAAACAGTAGCTTGCCGAACCCCTTCGGCATTTTCACGATCATGCTGTTGTCGTCTTTGCCTGCTTCGAGCAGCAACACCGAGTGGCGGCCACTTTCGGTCAGTCGGTTGGCCAGCACGCAGCCGGCAGAACCTGCGCCGACAATAATAAAATCGTAACTCATGGGGTCGCTCCCTGTAGATAATCCCGTTGCGATAAGACCCTCGTTGGCATCACCCAGAGAACTGCCCAAATGGGACCGTTCAGAAACTGGGTGGATAGGCAGCGATGGTCGAATACCGGTCTTGTTATAAAGATGCTGACCCTCGATCGTGACTCAGCATCTATCAATTACCAGTATGCCGTATTTCGGCTCGAATGCGGTCAGCAGGAAGCGGTTTACCCCGGCTTTTTCAGCGCTTACTCAGGCTTTTTGAGTCCCGTAGAACAGCATGGAAACATGCWCGGCTTCGGCAAAGAACAGCCAGCGYTCGACGATGATSCCRATCGCRGCSGASARYRSCGCCAGRGCRTAAAGYGGTAGCGGCCAGYTCAAATTKGTGGCGAGCGCTATWAGCGCCATYGGCAGGATGAACAGRCAGGCGAGGGTGATCCGGCGCAGCTTKKYBGCRTGTTTGCGKSCYACCYGRTAGCCCATTTCGCGCATCACAAAATTTGGCATTGTGTGCGGCGGGACCAGCGGACGAACTTTGGTTTCGGGCTCAATACCGAGCGCCATCGCGGCGGTATATGCCCCCTGATCATTGTCTACGCGGTGCCAATAGATACGCTTTATCACCAGCGATGCCAGCAGAAACACGATGACAGAAACTGCAGCCCAAAGTGGTACGTTACCGAAAAGCGCCATGATCAGCAGGCAAATCAAGGCCCCGGTCGCCCCGGCGGCAGCCAGGTAAAAAACCGGCACCAGAGATAAATTCCAGTGGCGGATTGTTCGCAGCGAGGCATAAATCATACCGGTGCAATAGACCGTGATCAGGGCGCCGGCCTCAGCCAGAACCGCCAGCGGCGCAATAAATTTTGTCGGGAGATCCAGCAGCCAGATCAGGCCCATCAATGTTGCTGGAATATAGGTAAAAATCGCGGCAACGCCTTCACGCGACAGCCACGAACTGCGCCATTGGGAAAATGCCCGATGCGCCCGTTCCGGGTGGCCCAGATGCAGCATCGAAGACAGGAGCCCGATGGTTATCAGCGCCAGCGCCGTGATCAGGAGAGCCAGGCCGAGCCAGCGATTTTCGGWCAGAGACCCGACTTGCACAAAAATCGACAACCAGAACAGCAGCCCGTACCCGGCCCCGGATGCGGTTGTGAAAAGGATGACGGAATAGGCTGGATGCATAATTGGGGTTTCTTATCTGGAAAGGACACGGTCGGCCCAGGCGAATAATTTTTCAGCAGCAGAATTATCGGCTGTGGGAATGGTTTCGTCGGGTTGGGCACCAGCTTCCGCAATTGTGTTTCGGCGCGGTCGCGGCGCCAGGTATTTATTGACCGGCTTGTAACCAAAGGTCTCGAGCAGGCCAAAGCCATCGCGGTCGGCAACGCTTTTTGAAACATCGCTATCCGGGTCGCCCAGATCGCCAAAGGCGCGCGCCCCGGTCGGGCAAGCGCGGACGCAGGCAGGCACCCGCTCGCTTTCGGCCAGCGTCTCGTTGTAAATCCGGTCAACGCACAGCGTGCATTTTTTCATGACGCCGTCGTCATGGTCATATTCCCGCGCCCCGTACGGGCACGCCCACGAACACAGTTTGCAGCCAATGCAGGTGTCTGGATTGACCAGAACAATGCCATCTTCGGCGCGCTTATAGCTCGCGCCTGTTGGGCAAACGGTGACGCAATCGGGTTCTTCGCAATGCATGCAGGCGCGGGGAAAATGTAATGTCCGGCTGTCTTCGTCTTCACCAACCTCATAGGAATGAACCCGGTTCAGCCATGCCCCGGACGGGTCTGCACCATACGGATCGTGGTCGGATAGAGGGGCTGAATAGCCGCCGGTATTCCATTCCTTGCAGCTGGTGGCACAAGCCTGACAACCGACACAGATATCCAGATCAATGACGAGGCCAAGCTTCTTGGTTGTTGGAGGGGGGAGACTGGTCATTTGCCGCGCCTCCTGAAGTCTGCTCCGAAAGCAAGTTTGGTCGGTGATGCCGGCTGGCTTGAATTTCCGACCGGTTCAAATTTTGGCGAAGTTTCGCCTACCCCGTCGGTCTTCTCGATCGCTACGCGCAAATCAAACCATGCCGCCTGACCAGTAATTGGGTCAGAGTTTGAATAGCGATAGTCGCCGCCTTCCGGCAATAATTCCGAAATCAGATGGTTCAGCAAAAAGCCTTGGTTGGATTCCGGCGCATCTTCGTCCAGCCCCCAGGTTCCGCGCCGTTTGCCAATCGCGTTCCAAGTCCAGACCGTATCCACGTTGACCCCGTCCATCAATTGCACCTGGCATTTGACCCGTCCCTGATTGGAGGACAGCCAGACCCAATCGTCGTCTTTCACATTGATGCGCGCACCAACAGAATGGTGGATATAGAGCCGGTTGGCGGCGGTGATTTGCCGGAGCCAGGCATTCTGGCTGCCCCACGAATGATACATATGCATCGGGCGCTGGGTAATGGCGTGGAGCGGGTATTTTTCGGTCGAAACCATGTCTTCTTCAAACGGCCGGTACCAGAATGGCAACGGATCGAAATATTTCGCGATCCTGTCCCGGTGCAATTCAGGCGGGGTTATGTCGCCATGGCCTTCAGCCGCCAGCCGGAAGTTTTGCATTGGTTCGCTATAGAGCTGAAAAATTGTTGGTGTCGGGCTCGGGCGAAATCCGGCTTCAACCGCCCAGTTCAGATAATCCAGATTGGCATGCTTGAAATAAGCCTGTTCCGGTTTCAGATGCTGGACGAAAAAAGACCCGTTTTCGATATACCGGTCCAACTGGTCCGGGTTGACGTCACCGGTGCCAAATTCCGTCCCATCCTTACCGCGCCATCCAGCCAGTGGCCCAACGCCTGGGGCGCGTTCGTGATTGACGATATAATCGGGATAGCCGCCGGGAAATTTCGGCGTGCCGTCATCGTTGGTGAAGCCTGGCAATTTGAGCCGCGCCCCAAGATCGATCAGCACTTCCTGGAACGGGCGCACGTCCCGGTCCGGCTCAACAACCGGATGACGGATCGCATCGGCAGCGGCATCAGGTTCCGAAATCGGGCGATCAAGCAACGAGATACAATCCCAACGCTCCAGATAGGTCGTATCCGGCAGGATCAAATCGGCGTAGGGCACCATCTCGGAATAGAAAGCGTCGGAATAAATAATCTTTGGAATTTTATACGCGCCATCTTCATCTTTGGCCGTCAGATCGTTGATCGTATCGGCGACATTCATGCTCGAATTCCAGGCCATGTTCGCCATATACATGAAAAGCACATCGATCCCGTATGGGTCGCGGGCAGCGGCATTATGGATCACCATATGCATCAGGCCGTGGGCGGCCATCGGCGCTTCCCAGGTGAACGCCTTGTCGATGCGCGCAGCATTTTCGCCATCAAACAAAAGATGTTCCGGTCCGAGCGGGAAACCTAAATGAGGTCCGCCAAGGGGCTCGTCCGCATGAACGTCTTTCGGCGCACCATGGGGCCGCAATCCGGGCGGTGCCGGTTTTGGATAGGGTGGCTTGTAGCGAAATCCGCCGGGGCAATCGATCGAGCCGAGCAGGATTTGGAGAATATGGATTAACCGGCAGGTCTGAAAGCCGTTTGAATGGGCCGAGATGCCGCGCATCGCGTGCATCGATACTGGCCGTCCAATCATTTTCTCATGCTTGCGTCCCGCCCAATCGKTCCAAGGTTGGTCGAGAATAATTTCTTGCTCAAAAGCAACTTCAGCCAATTCAGCTGCGATCCGGCGGATATCAGCGGCTGGAATGCCGATCGTTTCAGCAACCGCATCCGGCGAATATTCAGGTTCCAGATACCGCTCCGCCATCAACTCAAATACAGGGCGCGCGGTACGACCATCGGCAAGAATACGRGARCCAACGAGCGCGGGCGCGATATCGATATTCATGCCACTGGCAAATGTGTCGCTTGTCTGGTCATAGACCAGCGGGTCGCCGTTTTCGTCGCGGGCAAACAATCCGTGGTCGCTGGCGCCGGGGTCTTGAATGACGAGCCAAGGCGCATTTGTGTAACGCACCAGATAATCAAGATCGATCTTCTGCGCCTTGAACAATTCATGGATCAGCGCCCCGACAAACAGCCCGTCGGTGCCGGGCCGCACGCCCACCCATTCATCCGCAACAGCAGAATAGCCGGTACGGATAGGGTTGACCGAGACAAATTTGGCGCCACGGGATTTGATCTTGCCGATCCCGATTTTGATCGGATTGGAAGCGTGGTCTTCTGCAACACCAAACATCAAAAGATATTTTGTGAGGTCCCAGTCAGGATCGCCAAATTCCCAGAACGAGCCGCCAAAGGTATAAAGCCCGGCAGCGGCCATGTTGACCGAACAAAAGCCCCCATGGGCGGCAAAATTAGGGGTCCCAAACTGGATCGCCCAATAGCCGGTCAGTGACTGGCTTTGGTCTCGACCGGTAAAAAATGCCAACCGTTTGGGGTCATTGGTGCGAATGGGTTCTAGCCAATCTGTGGCCAATTCCATTGCTTCGTCCCAGGAGATTTCTTCAAATTCGCCTGAGCCGCGCGGACCCACACGTTTCATTGGGGCTTGCAGGCGGGCCGGGGAATAATGCTGCATAATCCCGGCGCTGCCCTTGCCACAAAGAACGCCCTTGTTGACGGGGTGATCGGGATTGCCTTCGATATAACGAACCTTGCCGTCTCTCAGATGAACCCGGATGCCGCACCGACAGGCACACATATAACAGGTGGTGGTGGCAACATGGTCGCCGACCGGGTTATTGAGTTCGAGCTTTGGTTCAAAATTCATGCGGCGGCCTGCCGGTTTGGCAGGTCTGAATGGGGAATATTTGGACGGTCGCGACACAAGCAATTCGTGTCTTTCAATTTGTTCTGCAAAAGATGATTCCCCAATATCGTTTATCAGGGGGACCTCATATCACTTTTGGTAGGGTCGGAAAAATAAATTTTTTGGATTGATCTGTGGATCAGACCTAAACGGCGCGGCTGTGGCGAGCGTTGCTGGTTTCCCAATATTCGTCGAAGCAGGCTGCAATGTTTCTGATATATGGTTTGCCGGTCTCCGTTACCCTGAGCCGGGCCCCAGTAATTTCAACAAGYCCATCTTCCTGCAATGGTTGGAGCGCGGTGAGGGCGGGGAGGAACCTGTCATTGGTGGCGCCTGCATCCCGATCAAAACCGTTCAGATCAATTTCGAAATTGCACATCAGCTTTTCAATGACCGAGCCAACCAGATTGTCGTTCCTCGTAAATTCCAATCCGCGCACAATCGGCAATCTGCCTTCAAATATTGCTTCGCGGTATTTTTTTACATTCGGTTCGGTTTGAACAAACCCGGACGTGAACGAACCGATGGAAGACGCCCCGAAACCGATTAGAATATTGGCCGGGTCCGCCGTGTAGCCTTGGAAATTACGTCTTAGAGTGCCGGCTTTTTGGGCACGCGCCATGGCGTCATCAGGTTTTGCGAAATGATCAAGGCCAATCCGGTCATAGCCACATTCGATCAATGTAGCTCGCGCAATGTCGGCTTGATCAAGGCGTTCCTGTCCACCAGGCAACAGCGCCTCGTTGATCGCCCTCTGGTTTTTTTTGAACCACGGCACATGGGCATAGCCRAAYASSGCRAWSCGRKMCGGYTKSARSSYSGCGGYCMTGRYSRCWGWTTYNGCGAWSRTGYYCMRSGKYTKGSSCGGKSWARCSSKRYMKCRGRWCMWYAKYSAKGCKRGRAWYGSMMWCWKCGCGCAATTGACTGACCAATCCGACAATTTGATCGAATGGCTGGATTCGGTTTACGTTTTTCTGAATGTCCAGCGAGACATCCTGGATGCCCATGCTGATCCGTACATTTTTATAGTCCGCTAGCGCCTTTATATGACCTTCATCAAGGCTTCTCGGATCAACCTCAACAGCAATTTCGGCATCGCTTTCAAAATTGAACGTGGCCATCAACCGGTCGATTATCCCAACCAGCACATCGGGCTTCAGGTAATTCGGTGTCCCGCCACCAAAATGCAAATGTTTCACTTTGGCCAAGCCGGACACGCATTCACCCACCCTGGATATTTCCGTATGCAACGCCTCAACATATTGCGCCACCCGGTCTTGGTTGTTCGGAACACTTGTGTGGCAACCGCAATACCAGCAGAGGATTTCACAAAACGGCACATGGACATAAAGTGACAGGCTGTCGTTGGACGATATCTCATTGAGCCAGTTCCGGTAGATGCGCTCATCTACCTGGTCGTGAAACTGCGTGGCTGGCGGATAGCTAGTATAGCGCGGGACAGTCGCGGTTGCATATTTGGAAATGAATTTTGTCATACGGCACGCATACCGTTTCTTGGCCCTTCGTGACTTGAGACAGATCAACTTTTWGGTTGTGCCCCAAACCAAAAACTGGTCAGTGGATTAAGTTCAGGATTTTGCAGAACTCAATCCTGAATTGYYCTGTTGCAACCGCATGATAAAAATTCAAGTTCCACGACTGAAAACAATATCCATGTCATCAGAAAATTCAGAGAATTTTGACAGTGCAAAACCCAATCTCCTTTTGGGGATCGGCCTCATGACATTGGCGATGTTGATCATTCCTCTGGTTGATGGCCAGGCAAAATACCTTTCTGGAAGCTATTCACCTTTTTTCATCTCTTGGGCGCGGTATGCAATGGCCTGCCTGATTGTTATTCCGATTTCGTTGGTCCGCCATAGAGCAAGCTTTTTACCCAAAACCCAACGCGGCGCGCATTTCCTGCGTACCATTTTTTTGATGGCGGCAATGACGAGCTATTTCTTTGCCATCTCCATGATCCCGCTGGCGACAGCGATCAGCGCCTATTTTATCGGGCCGGTGATTACCACTTTGTTGGCGGTATTTTTCCTTGGCGAGCGTCTCACTACCAGAAAAATACTGGCTTTGTTGTTGGGTTTTTGCGGTGCGTTGATCATCCTTCGTCCAACCGGCGAGATCGAGCCGGGTATCCTGCTGGCGATGTTGAGTGGGCTTTTATTCGCGCTCTACATGATCGCTACGCGGCGCGCGGCTCGTCAAAGCGACCCGATCAAAACCCTCGCATTTCAATGCCTTGTGGGCGCGATCATATTAACCCCGCAAGCCTTGTGGGCCTGGTCGGCTCCGTTATGGGAACATTGGTATCTGTTTCTGGGCATGGGAATATTTTCGGCGTTGAGCCACTTGCTCTCGATCGCAGCTTTTCGTTATGTGGAAGCTTCAACCCTCGCTCCTCTGGTTTATGTCGAGTTGGTCGCAACCGCGATTGTAGGCTATTGGTTCTTTAACGAATTGCCAGACGCTGTCACATGGATCGGAGCCGCTGTCATTGTTGCAGGCGGGTTGATGTTGATCCAGCGCGCAAAATCCTGAAATGACATTAAAATTGACATAAAAAAGAGCCGGCAAATGAATGCCGGCTCTCTCTTGATCGGTGTTGATTTGGGAAAAAATTTCCCGAAATCAGACTATTCTCCAACCTTCTTGATTTCACCACTTGCCAATTTGGCCTGGTAATCTTTGACCAGCTCTTTCACTTTCGGCATCAGGAAATAGAGGCCGATAATGTTGGCGATGGCCATTGAGAAAATCATCGCATCCGAGAAGTCGATAACCGGCCCAAGGCTCATGGACGCGCCGATCACGATAAAGATGCAGAAGATCATCTTGAACGTCAGTTCCTTGGCTTTGCCTTCACCAAACATGTAGGTCCAAGCTTTCAGGCCGTAATAGGACCAAGAAATCATGGTTGAGAAAGCAAACAGCACAGCTGCAATGGCCAGGATATATCCGGCCCCGGAGAAGCTGGATTCAAACGCCTGGGATGTCAGAGCAATACCCGTTACGCCGCTGCCTGGTATCCAGGAGCCCGTAATGATGATCACCAACGATGTCATTGTGCAGATCACAACGGTGTCGATGAACGGTTCGAGCAAAGCTACATAGCCCTCCGTTGCAGGATGGTTTGTTTGCACCGCCGCATGGGCGATGGAAGCAGAACCGATACCGGCTTCGTTGGAGAATGCTGCGCGCTTGAAACCCTGGATCAGGGCGCCAACTGCACCACCCGCAACTGCGGTCGGAGCAAACGCACCAACAAAGATTGCGCTGATGGCTGCAGGGATGGCGGTGAAGTTGAGCAGGATAATGATCAACGCCGTACCGACATAAAGGATAGCCATGCCAGGTACGATCTTTTCAGTAACCCGGGCGATGGATTTGATGCCGCCAATAATCACGACGCCAACAACAGCCGCCATAATCAGACCAAACAACCAGCCCTTGCCTTCAAAGAAAGGAATGATGCTGGAAATTTGTACGAACGACTGGTTGGCCTGGAACATGTTGCCGCCGCCAAGCGCGCCGAGAACACAGCAGATCGAAAAGAAGATSGCCAGAAATTTGCCAARSYKGGCKCKGCCTTGYTCWGCCARTCCCTTYGASARRTAATACATTGGTCCRCCKGAWACGGTGCCRTCTTTATATTCGTTKCKGTAATGCACACCGAGAATACATTCGGTGAATTTTGCCGCCATGCCGAGCAATCCGGCCAGGATCATCCAGAATGTAGCGCCAGGCCCGCCGATATAAACGGCAACCCCCACGCCGGCAATATTGCCAAGTCCGACGGTTCCCGAAAGCGCGGTTGCAAGCGCCTGGAACGGCGTCACTTCACCGGCATTTTTTGGATCGAAATAGTCACCCCGGACGATTTCAATGGAATGCTTGAAGCCGCGGAACTGGATGAAACCAAAATACACYGTGAACACACAGGCAGCCAATACCAGCCAACCCACGATCAACGGAACATTGGCACCAAACATCGGCACCGAATAAAATACGGTACTGACAATCGGATTGACGATTGGCCCGACAAAATCGTTGATGATTTGGTCGATGCCGCCCTCGGCGTGTGCCATGGTCGTCATCAACGGCAGGCTTGCACCTGCCCATAGAGTACGTTTTAACATTGGGAAATCCCCCCTGATAGAATTTTAGTTTGATGCCTTAAGGAACAATGGTGAGTGGCACCGGTGCCATCTGCGCCAGCGTCAAAACCAATCCACCCAAAATTCTTTGGGCAAGGGCGGAATCACCGGTGCGTCCGATAACGATCTGGTTTGCGCTTTTCTCCGAAGCGATTTCACACAAGATGTCTGCGACGTGGCCGTGCCGAACTTCGCACGTGGCTGTCACACCCGCTTTGTTCAGATCATCGGTAACCGGTTGCACCACTTTGTAGGCGCGTTCGAGTTCTTGCTCACGCCGTTTGTGGCGTTCCGCCAGTTCTTCAGGTGTATGGAAGCTGTAAGGCGACCATTCAAGCACCAGAACCAGATGCAAATGTGCTCCTGAATTCTTGGCGCGATCACGCGCATAATCGACGGCGCGGCCTGAATGCCCCGAGCCATCGAAACCTACGATATTAACGTCGGTCATATCGATTTTCTCCCCATTTCGGCGTTGCCTGCACCGCCTGATAGAAGGATACAGCGCACTTATATTGTGCGTTTCAAACGGCAAGGTCTGACAACGTCGACCTAGTTTCATTGTTATCCTTCTGACTAGTATTCTAGGTAAAAAAACTGGTAAAAGGCTCTTTTCTCAGCGTATTATTGGTCAAAAGCCCTAAAAGATAAAATTAAGAAGGAAAAAAGACTAAATGGCATCGCAAATAGATTCGATCGATCGGCGCATTCTGGCCGAGCTGCAACTGGATGGGCGTTTGTCGATTGTTGAATTGGCAAGCCGCATCCATCTGACGAAAACCCCTTGCACTGAACGTGTGCGGCGGTTGGAGAGAACGGGAATCATCAAGGGGTATCGAGCTGATCTTGATGCAGAAGCCCTTGGCGCCGGGTTTGTAATTATCGTGCATGTGACCCTGGCCAAGACCAGCGAAGATGCGTTCGAGCAGTTTAATACTGCTGTTAAAAGCATTCCTGAAATACAGAGTTGTTTTCTGCTGGCAGGGCAATTTGACTACATGTTGATGGTCCGGACCACGGACATCACCCATTACCGGAATGTTTTGGGAGACAAGATCGGGCAGCTGCCGGGCGTGCAACAGACCAATTCTTTTGTTGCCATGGAAATCGTCAAAGACAACAGATCAATCCCGCTCTGATTGGCGCGTGCCCAGTTTCGGGCTGCATAAAAAAGCCCCCGCACCGATAGGACGCGAGGGCTTCTGTATTTTTTATCAGGTTGACGCCGCCAATATGGGCGGCTTCCGATCAGTCTTCCTTCATGGTTTGCCGCAGCCCCATATAGAGACTGACACACATAGCCAGCAGGACGATCGTGAACGGGAAGCCCGTTGATACCGCCATGGCCTGCAATGCGGTCAGGGCTTGCGAGCCTCCCACCAGCAGAAGGGCCGCAGCCACGATGCCTTCAAACGTGCACCAGAAGACCCGTTGGGCTGCAGGCGCATTGGTCTTGCCGCCTGCCGTGATGGTATCGATCACCAGGGAACCTGAATCCGACGAGGTCACAAAGAATACCAGCACCAGAATGATCCCAAGGATCGAGGTGAACGTAGCCAGCGGCAAATGTTCCAGCATCACGAACAGCTTCAAGGGAAGCGCTGCGTCTTTCACTGGGGCAGCGGCATCCGCGATCACTTGCGTCACGGCCGTGCCGCCAAAAGCACCCATCCATAAAACGGAAACTGCTGTTGGAATGACAATCACGCAAAATATGAATTCACGGATCGTGCGACCACGGGATACGCGGGCGATGAACATACCAACAAACGGTGACCATGAAATCCACCAGGCCCAGTAGAACGAGGTCCAGCCCTGGCTGAAGTTAGCGTCTTCACGACCAAACGGCATCGAGAGTGGAATGATTTCTTTCACGTAAGCAATGCCGCCGGAAACGATCGTATCGAAGATGGCACCTGTCGGGCCAACGATGATGACGAACAAAAGCAACAAAGCGGCGAGGGCAATATTGATTTCGGAAAGAATTTTCACGCCGCCATCRAGCCCACGCAGAACCGATATTAGCGCCATCGCGGTAATCACGGCAATCAAAATGACTTTCGCAACGGGCCCCGTGCCCCAGCCAAACAGGAAGTTGAGACCTGCAAGCGCTTGTTCGGTGCCAAAGCCAAGAGATGTGGCTAGGCCGAACAGAGTGGCAAATACAGCAAGGGTATCGATGGCATGACCCCACCAACCCCAAACCCGATCACCAAGCAGGGGGTAGAATGCCGACCGCAAGGTGAGCGGCAGGCCCCGATTATAGGTGAAGAATGCGAGTGATAACGCCACCACCGCGTAGATCGCCCAAGGGTGAAGTGCCCAATGGAAAATTGTTGCAGCCATACCCAGATTGCGCGCRGCAATCGGATCACCAGCAGCTGCGCCAAGCGGTGCCCAATCGGTACGTACACCGTYTTCAATGCTGATGCCGCCCATGGATGAAGCGTAATGCGACATCGGTTCGGAAACGCCGAAGAACATCAGGCCAATGCCCATSCCGGCSGCAAACARCATCGCGAACCAGCCCATATAGCCATAATCAGGTTTGGCGTCTTTGCCGCCTAGTCTGATTTTACCCATCGGGGAGATCATCAAATAAATGCAGAACAGCACGAAAATATTGGCTGCGCTGAGGAAGAACCAGTCAAAGTTTGATGTCAGGAAAGGTCGCAACCAACCGAAAAATTCGGTAGCCCCTTCCTGGAACATCAGAGTTACAAGAACGAATGCGACGATCGACAGACCCGAAATCAAAAAGACAGGGTTGTGAATGTCGAGACCAAATGGTGTGATATTGTGTTGCCCGGTTTCATAGTCTGTATCGACCGGGTGTGGTACTTTCTGCTTGGAAGTATCAGATGAGTCCGCCATGTCTGGCTCCTCCCGTTGGAACAATTTGCGCGCCGGTTTTTCCGGCATCTATCATTTTGTGGTAGGCAAAATCTGGTAATATTTCGTGCGCCTACGGTATAATAAAATAAATGTGGCTAACCATGCCAACTGATCAATGAGCGACATTTATGTGRCAATTTACGACTTTCGTCTAAATTGCTGTAATCCGAGTTTGATCCCCAGATTACGGTAAAAATATCAATAATTTCAATCGGTTGCAACTGACACAACGACATTCAGGACGCAAATTTCGTTTTCACTGGTATGAAAGATATTCACTTCGCCGCCGAAAATGGTAAGGACCGGAAAGGGCGGGTTGAACCGTCTGTAGGATTAAAATTTGGGAGACTGCGGCATGGCCGGTATCACCACACATATTCTGGATGTGTCAGGAGGCATTCCTGCTGCCGGTGTCCGCGTTGAATTATATCGTCAATCCGGCGAGGCCTGGAAATTGGTCCGTGAATTGGTGACCAACGTCGATGGACGGACCGACGAGCCGATCCTCAAACCCGAAGAAACCGCGATTGCGGTTTATGAATTACGGTTTCATATTGGTGATTATTTTGCAGACGAAGACAATGCCGATGACAAAGTGGGCGACGACGTGCCGTTTCTGGATATTGTCCCGGTCCGGTTTTCAATTTCCGAATTGACCCGGCATTATCATGTTCCGCTGCTTGTTGCGCCCTGGTCATATACAACATACCGGGGCAGTTGACGGTTTCCGGGTATTTCCGCTGAAAGCGTAAAAATTGTAAAAACAGTATGTCCCTTTCCGGCATTGTCTGCCTGCCCTGATCTTGGGAAAATCAAACAAGTTGCTTTAAATGAATGTTGCTTCGGAAAATTATATCCGGGCGAAGAAATAAGGAATGAGGAAGATCATGTCCGCTAAATACAACATGCTCGCAATGGGCGCATCTTACGGGTCGCTGTTGGGCATCAAGATGCTGATGGCGGGTCACAAYATMAAATTYGTGTGCYTSCCSGARGAAGCYGAYCTGATCAACGCCGAAGGAATTACCGTCCGTCTGCCGGTGCGTGGGCAGGACGAACTTATTGAGATCAAATCATCCGATTATGCCGGTCAGGTATCAGCGGCCAGCCCGGATGATGTTGACCCGGCTGACTTTGATCTGGTGGCTCTGGCCATGCAGGAGCCTCAATATCGCTCTCCCGGTGTCCGCGAATTACTCGACAAAGWTGCSAAATCCGGCAAGCCCTGCATGTCGATCATGAACATGCCGCCGCTGCCATATCTGGCSCGCATYCCGGGCCTTGATAYYKCYGCCCTGACAGATTGCTATACCGACGCCACGGTCTGGGAGAATTTTGRCCCAAGCCGGATCACGCTCGCCAGCCCCGACCCTCAGGCCTTCCGCCCRCCGGAAGAACCAGCCAATGTTTTGCAGGTAGCCCTACCGACAAATTTCAAGGTTGCGCGGTTTGAATCTGATGATGATACCGCCATGATCCGCCAGATCCAGAGCGACATTGAAGCGCTGCGATATGATACCGGCAACGGCGAAGTGGAGCTTCCGGTCAAGCTGAAAGTTCACGAATCCGTATTCGTACCGCTGGCCAAATGGTGCATGTTGCTGACCGGCAATTACCGTTGCATCGGTGTTGATGAAGCCCGCTCGATCCGCGAAGCCGTCCATACCGATCTGGACCAATCCCGCGAWGTTTAYGAATGGGTYGCMGCMTTATGCCGCCAACTCGGYGCKGAYGCYGCCGATCAGGTGCCGTTYGAGAAATACGCCAACGCGGCCCAGGGGCTGGCCAAACCGTCATCTGCCGCCCGGGCGCTGTTTGCCGGTGCGCCAAATATCGAGCGCGTCGACAAGCTGGTGCAGAAAATTGCCGCCCAGCAAGGCAAGCAATGGGACGTGATCGATGAAATTGTCGCCCGCGTCGATGCCCGGCTGGAGATGAACCGCAAGGCGTCCTGAAAAAGGCTCATGCTTCACCCGTCAAATCCCTTGACCCTCGCTTTTAGTTTGTCGAGATTGGAACAAACAAAATAAGGGAGCATAAAATGAGCATCAAACGCATCAAAGTCGGCGATCGCATGAGCCAGGCCGTTATCCATAACGGCGTTGTCGCAACCGCTGGCCAGGTGGCCCAGGGCGCGCCCGGCGGCACCATGGCGGAGCAAACGGCGGACATTCTAAAAGCAATTGACGCGTTGCTGGCAGAAGCAGGCACCGACAAATCAAAAGCCATTTCTGCCATGATCTGGATCACCGATATGGCAGACTTCGCAGAGATGAATGAAGTCTGGGATGCATGGGTTTCGCCTGGCAATACGCCCGGTCGTGCATGTGTCGAGTCCAAATTGGCCGCGCCGCAATTCAACGTTGAGATCTCGATCACAGCCGCCATCGATTAATCTGCCGGAGATAAGCCATGCATATTGTGGTTTTGGGAGCGGGGGTCGTCGGCGTTGCAGCCGCGTGGCAATTGCTCAAGGACGGCCATGAAGTCACGGTCATTGACCGCGCCGACGGGCCGGCAACTTTTACGAGCTTTGGCAATGCCGGGCTGGTCGCGCCCGGCCATTCTTATGCCTGGTCATCACCAGCAGCCCCGCGCATGATGTTCAAATCATTGCTGAACCGGGATCAGGCGATCCGTTTCTCACCGAAATTCTCAATTGCCCAATGGCGCTGGATCGGAAAATTTCTGAAACAATGCAACGCTGAAAGTGCGGCGCTGAATACGGCCCGTAAATCACAGCTATGCATCTATTCCCAATCGATGCTCGACGAAGTGGTTGCGGAAACCGGYGTGAARTATGATGGCCTCGAWGGCGGRYTGATTTAYTTCTACCGGACCCAGGCCGCGTTCGATGCTGCCGTGACCCGCGCGCAAATCCTGCGCGATAACGGTTTGCAAATCGATGTGCTGGACCGGGACCAGACGGTTGCCAAAGACCCCGGTCTTGCGCCCGCCGCCGATCAGATTGTCGGGTCATTGTTGGCCCCGACCGATGGCAGCGGGGATTCCAACCTGTTTACCATTGCGCTCGCCAAAAAATGTGCCGAAGCTGGCTGCACATTTCGCTATGGCGAAGAAATCAATAATGTGCGTACCAAAGGTGGCGAGGTTACCTCCATCGTTACCAGCAAAGGCGAAATTTCCGCCGACGCCTATGTGCTTTGCCTCGGGGTCTACAGCCCCCATCTGGCACGCCAATTGAACATCGATTTACCGATCTATCCGGTGAAGGGATATTCAGCGACGTTGAAGATTTCCGACCCGGAAAAGGCCCCGCAAATTGGCGGTGTTGATGAAGAAAACCTGCTGGCCTATTGCCCCATGGGCGACCGGCTACGACTGACGGCAACGGCGGAAATTGCCGGATATTCGACATCATTCAAGCCGTCCGATTTCAACGCCATGTTGTCGAAGGCCAAAGCCCTGTTTGGTGGTGCGGTGGATTTTGATACACCTGAATATTGGGCGGGCCTGCGGCCCATGACCCCAACCGGATTGCCGATCATCGACCGCTCCCCGCTTGAGAATTTATGGATCAATACCGGCCACGGCCATATGGGCTGGACCATGTCGAACGGCGCAGCACGCATTCTGGCTGACCTGGTTGCCCAAAAACAACCAAGCGTCGCGCGCGACGGAATGCGATATAACGCTTGAGGGAGATGCGGCCATGAGCCAATGCAAAATCATCGAAAATATTGCGTTCACCACCGATGCCGGGATTGGCTCGCGGGCCCGGATAGGGGTCGTGGTGCTCGCAACCGACTATACGGTTGAGCACGAATTCAGAAAAATTTTTACAATCCCGGACGTGGCTTATTACCAAGCACGGATTAAAAACTCTACTGCAATTACACCTGAGAGCCTCGCTGCCATGGGGCCGCTGATCACCGATACGGTCGATTTGATCCTGCCCGGCGACAAGCTGGACGTGGTGGCCTTTGGCTGCACCTCGGCATCCATGGTGTTAGGTGCGGACGCTATCACCAAACGCATCCACGCCGCTCGCCCGGACGCCAAAGCCACCAATCCGATCAGCGCCGCATTTGCTGCCTTTGATGCGTTTGGCGCCAAGAAAATTGCAGTGCTGACCCCGTACCGCCGGGACGTCAACGACATCGTACGGAATTATATCGAGACGGGTGGCTATCAGGTTCCTGTCTTTGGCTCCTTCAACGAAGAGCACGATCCGACCGTCGCAGCGATTGATACAGCGAGCCTGCGCAACGCTGTAAAGACAATCACCAAAGACCAAGACGTGGATTGCGTATTTGTATCCTGCACCTCGGTCCGCCTTGTCGATGCTGTCGCTGATATCGAAGCTGATCTGGGTATACCGATTACATCTTCCAACCATGCCATGGCCTGGCATTGCCTGCGGCTTGCCGGTGTCACAGATAAAATGGACGGTCTGGGCAGGCTGTTCCAGTTGCCGATCTAGTATTTGTCATACGCTAAGCAATGATCGACGATCAAGTTGTTGAACGTCCAACTGTGAAGCTTGGCAGGATCTTTGAAAAATGCGGATCCAAGTAGCTTCACACCTTGTAAATCATCGTTCGTTAATCCTCTGACATGCAACGTGTTGGCAGGAGAGAATTATGTTGAAGTTGAAATTTCCARGTAKAAAAAAAYCACCGGAATCWTTGGTCGAAACTATTGAAAAAGAAGACGATTCGGGCCGGTTGGACGAAATGGCCAGCACCTGCACAGCGATGCTGCGCTCAATCGCCAATCATGAATACAAAATCGAATCCGGTAGCATGGACATAAATTTGTCCGGAGCCTTCAACGATCTGTCCAGCACGCTCAAACAGGTTGATGYAGCAAATCTTTCAACCATGGTCGATTTCTCGATGAATGYGAGCCAGTCAATGGCGTCTGTTTCCCGGGTTACCGGCAGCACACGGGATATCGACGGGCAGATACAGATCATGGCGGCGGCGACCGAAGAGCTGAATGCATCCATGCGCCAGATCGCAGAGACCAGCAATGGTGTCGCGGGAACCGCAGATACAGTGCGCRCAATTGCGATGGAGGGTGTCGAAAAAATCGATAATACCCGAGATCGCATGGACCAGCTTGCCCAGTCTGTTGATGTGATCAGCAGCCGCACAAAGCAGCTTGCCAAGGCGTCAGATCAGATTGCAKGTATTCTTGAAACCATCGATGCGATTGCCAGTCAAACCAACCTTCTTGCACTGAATGCGACAATTGAAGCCGCCCGTGCCGGCGAGCACGGCAAAGGTTTTGCCGTGGTGGCAGGTGAAGTGAAGGCATTGGCTGGGCAGACCGCAAATGCAACAGATGAAGTCCGGCGTTGTATTGCTGAGCTAGAAGACGGCATTACCGCGCTCAAGGACGCAACCAAACAAAGTACAAACGCCGCCGAAGAAGGGCGTGCTGCAATGGAAGATGCCAGCAACGGCATCCATTCAATCGGTGAGGAAGTGAGCGGAGTTACCACAAAAATAACCGAAATTTCCGGTATGTTGTCAGAGCAAAGCGCCGCCGTCGGCGAGATTAGTAACAGTATCAGTTCTGTAGCAACTTTGTCCGAGCAAAATCTTGAATTTGCGGAAACAACCATCAACGCCGTCAGGGCATCGGAAGGCTTGATCGAAGATCGCTTCGCCGAACTGGATCAGCACAATATCCCGGACTTTATTCTGTACCGGGCCAAGTCAGATCATTTCCAGTGGAAGAAGCGCTTGGCAGAGATGCTTGTTGGCCTGAATTCGCTCAAGCCCGAGGAACTGGCCGACCACCATTCTTGCCGGCTTGGCAAATGGTATGACGCTGTGAATGATCCCTGGTTCAAAAATAATCCAGTTTTCAAATCTCTGATCGAACCCCATGAGGCGGTCCACAAATACGGTATTGAAGCTGCCCGAAAATTTGTCGATGGCGACACCGCGAAGGCTTGGGAATTGTTCGGATTGATGGACGAAGCGTCGGTGAAAGTTGTTGCTTTGCTGGACGAACTGATTGTGGCCCGCCAAAACAAATAGCATCCATGCATGGATGGTTATTGCCCCTCGGAAATTATTTTTGGTTTGGTCTCGGCCTGGAAAAAATAATTGGTCCACGCATCCTTGCTCGTTTGCAAAATTGAAGACTTTTTTTGACTTTCTTTTGTATATAGTTGCAGGGCAATGCAGCGTTTTGCTGTGATCAATTCAGAGCAGAATAAGGGGGCGTATTTGTCCATATCCGGGCAATCAATTTCAAAGCCTCCTGAAGCGAGTTACCTCCCATTTGTTGATGGCCTGCGGGCTATCGCCATTCTGGCGGTGGTGGCGTTTCATGCCGGTATGCCCGGATTCACGGGTGGCTTTGTCGGGGTCGATATTTTCTTTGTAATATCGGGGTACCTGATTATCGGCCAGATACGCGACCAATTGGCAGCCGGTAATTTCTCAATTATGAGTTTTTACAGTCGACGGACAATCAGAATAATTCCAGCCTATCTTGTCATGTTGGTCGCCGTATCGGTTGCGGGTCCCTTGCTTTTRCTGACACCGGATTCTTATGAAGGGTTTGCAAAATCGTCCGTCCTGGCGCCCCTGATGGCAACCAATATTCTGTTTTTTCTCGAACAGGGATATTTTGATCTATCGGCTCTGGAAAAACCGCTTCTRCATACCTGGACTTTATCGGTCGAAGARCAATTCTATTGGATCACGCCGATTTTGCTGATCGGCATTTATTTTATTTTTGGCAAAAAATTTGATTGGCGTGCGCTTCTGACTGCGCTGATTCTCCTGTTGCTATCGCTGGCTGCTTGCATAGCCTGGACTGCACAAACAGGCCGCAATCCGGCATTCTATCTGCCCCACCTGCGGGCCTGGGAATTCCTGGCAGGTGGTTTGGTYGTACCGTATACAATTGGCATTCTTCAGCGCACGCCAACGATCGTCAAAGAAATAGTGGCAATTGTAGGAATGGCGTTGATGCTATTCGGAATTTTTTGGCTGACCGATGAAATGGCTTTCCCGTCATGGCGGGCGATATTCCCTGTWGGTGGCGCAATGCTTGTATTGTTGGCTGGCAGAGCTCGACCCCAGAATATTGTAGCGAAGCTTTTGAGYCTGAAACCRTTAACAGCGATCGGCYTGGTCTCGTTTGGCTGGTATTTGTGGCATTGGCCTATAATTTCATTTCTGCATATTGGATTTGGGCCGGACGTGTCCCTCGGGGCTCAATTGGTCGGCGGCGGCCTGGGGGGTCTCGGTCTGGCCTGTTTATCCTATCGATATGTGGAACAGCCAATCCGGAATTGGCGTCGAGGTCCGGGCAGCGAGCAAACTTCATTGAGGGTTGTCCTGATCGGTATCGCCAGCGTTTTTCTGGTCTCGGCAATTGGTGGCGGGGCAAGTCTTGGCGGATATTTGGCTACAGCTGCAAGGGTCGATGCACGTTACGGAATTGATGGTGGGGGAGAGAAACTCGATTGTCATGTTTTGACTGGTTCCACAATTCAGGACCATTGCCTGGAGGTGCCATTTGCGWTGATGATCGGAGATTCCCATGCCGGCGCGGTKGCCGGAAGTTTYGCCCGCCATCTTGCCGRAGAAGGGCTRACATTGRCATCAATGGCCCGCGGTGGATGTGAYCCATTRTGGTTTTCAGTCTCTCCGGAAGACCTGGACCCGGCTGTTCGTTGCGCCAACCTGATTCCRCCCTTCAGGCGCGTGTTGGAGGAGGCAGAGCCACCCCGRTTTGTTATTCTGGTTTCCACATGGGCATATCAGGATATTTCWWTTSAGCGTTTCGCRGMKTTATTTTCSYTGTTTGAYAYYTCCAAAACTCGCATTTTCGTGATCGGGCCAGTTCCATTTTTTGAGCGTCCCGGCATTGAATGCGTTCTGCGTGCAGATCGTTATGGCGCGGAGAGTGAAACTTGCAATTCAAACCGGGTCACTCTGGATGAAATGCGGGCAACAACGATAGGCAATCTCAAAGCCGCTCTCGTGGCATATCCAGACGTTGTTTATATGGACCCGATTGATCTCTTTTGCGACGAGGAGCGGTGTCAGTTAATCGAACAAGACAATCTCTATTATGAAGATACCAATCACTTGACGGTGCTTGGCGCTGACAGGCTATATGCGGGTTTCAGGCCCCTCCTGCTGGAGGCTGGATTGATTGAGGAATAACGCCAGCAATATTACTTTTGTTGCTCAGGTGTGATGTCAGAAATATAATGGGCTGGTGGATTCAGTCAGAATTTAMAAAACTTTATTTGGGGGGGNNCAAACATGACCAACATCAAAGGGAGTTGCCTTTGTGGCTCCGTAAAATTTGAGATTTCGACCGATCCAAAATTTATTGGAAATTGTTATTGCGTGGATTGTCGGAAATCGAGCGGCACCGGCCATTGCACAAACATCATCGTGGAGGCGGATGGTGTTTCACTCACTGGCGACTTGAAATTCTTTGATCAGCCAGCAGATAGCGGCAATGTCATCAGCCGCGGGTTTTGCCCCGATTGCGGATCTGCGATTATGACCCGCAATTCYGTCAGRCCACACATGGTGGGCATGCGTGCTTCCAGCCTTGATGATCCAGACCAGATAACACCCGGCGTCAATGTTTACACATGCCGCGCMCCGTCCTGGGACCAACCGGATGRRCGCATCACGTCTTTTGAAAAAATGCCACCGCCTGCATCCTGAAAAAACCTGGCAGCCTAAATTCAGAATAAGACCCCGCCCAAAATTGCTTCAAAATTTTGCGATTGCGCTCTGTCCTCCAATTTGATCGGGAAGGGGGTCTTTGTCGTCCCAGGTTGCATTTACTGCAATTCATCCCATCATTATGGCAATGCCGGGGGACCCGATTTGTGACTGAACACGACGAACTTGTTGATCTGATTTCGCGCACCGCACTTTGTGATCGCCCAGCTCCGTACCCGCAAACCGATTGCTACAAATATTGATGATCGGCGGGATCTTGTCGATGCCACCCTCGATCCGGAAGCCAGYGCSGTGGCGCGCGGCGAACAGGGCAGAATTGATAAATGTATGGAAGAATTAGCGGMCRGCCNGGCAGAGGCTGTCCAAAGCGCCTATATCGAAGGATACAGTTATAAAGAACTTGCTGATCGTTTTGATGTGCCGCTAAACACCATGCGAACCTGGTTGCGGCGCGGCCATGTATCCGAGCAAAAACATCATCGAAAATACGGTCAATTCAGCCGATCACAGCACCCTTGTTGCCGCTGTAAAAGTCGCAGGCTTTGTCGAAACATTGATGGATGATGGGCCATTTACGGTCTTTGCGCCAACGAACGCAGCGTTTGACACGCTACCAGCTGGAACGGTCGATAGTCTCTTGATGGCAGAGAATAAGGACACTTTGGCCAAGATATTGACCTGTCATGTTGTTRCGGCAGAGGCCATGTCGAGCGCTATCCGCCAGATGATCGATGACGATGGTGGAACCCACGTCGTGCCGACCGTTGGCGGCTGTACCCTGCAGGTTCAATATTCGGATAGCGGGATTTCGATCCGGGATGAAAACGGCAATGTTGCCAATATTACAATTGCCGATGTGCAACAATCAAACGGCGTAATACATGTCATTGATGCGGTTCTTTTGCCAAAAATCCTGAGATCAAAATTTCTGCCGGAGCCCTTCAAGCAACGCCTGCCCCCGGGCNTGTATCCGGCAGGGATGACGACCCTTGCGTCTTTTGGCGCGGGGGTTTTTCTCTTATGTGGGACGTCGGTAATCCGGTCCCGGCATCAATTGAAGCTAAAATTATGCAGTGTCATAAGCTGCGAGCATGTCCAGTGCGGCGCTCGATACCTGCTCCACGCTGATCGCTGCCATGCAGCATTTTTCATCGTCCGCATCAGCACATTTCCGGCGGTAACAGGGTGCCAGCGGGTAGCTTGAAACAATCATGCGTTGTTTGGAGCCGGAATGTCCGATCAATTCTGGGCTGGTCGGGCCAAGCAACATCAGGCCTGGAATATCAAAGGCGGCCGCGATATGGCCAAGTCCGGTATCACCGGCGATCACGGTTTTGGCCATGGTGATAATTTTGCTCACCTCGACAACCGAAAATTTGGGCAAAACATGGATATGGGTCAGGTTTTCACTGATCCGGTGGGCCAGATTTTTTTCATCTTCATTCCCCCACGGGACCAGCACKTTGATGGCCTTGTCGTTAAAATTCTCGGCAAGCAGGCGCCATCGTGATTCCGGCCAGATCTTGGTTTTCCACGCGGTTCCATGCAGGAACATCATATAATTGTCGGGCAGATTGTGTTCTGCCAACAGCAATCGCGCGTCGGCCTGCCATTTGCTAGTACTGAGCGCAGTCCGGGCTGGTATTTCGTTGATAGAATAATTTAGAGCTTTGGCAAAAAGCAGCCTTTGGCGCTCCACCGCGTGCAGGTCCGTCGATACCCGAAACTTGTCATTGTAGAATAATGAGGCGAGCGGCTCGCGGGCGCTTTTAAAATCAAACCCGGCGGTCGGGGCTGGGTTGAGGAAAACCAGATTGGCACTTTTCAATAGACCCTGAGATTCGATAATGCGGTCATACTTTTGGTCCCACAACTGGCGGCGCAAAATCCGCCATTGCGAAATTGCGGCCGGTAACATCCCAAAACCCTTTTTGCGGATCGTGCGATAGGGAATGGGTATGACATTCTCAACGGCAGGATGCTGGCTTACAAGGTCAGCGTAAGATTCTTCAATCATCCRATCCACACGAAGATCGGGGATCGCGGCAAGCGCATCGGTTAGCGCCGGCAGCGTATGTACGACGTCGCCGAGCGAGGTGAGTTTGATCAGAAGAATTCGCAAGGTATCAGAACTGCCATTTCGCGGTTTTTACAAGCCTATCGCCTAAGGTTCAAGATCACCCAGACAATCAGCAAACTCGATTTCAATATCGTTTTCGAATTCTTTTACGCGCAGCCGTTCAGCTTGGCCATGCCCCGTTGACACATGTACCAGCCGACCGATGCCTGCTGCAATCCCTGCTTCAATATCTGATCGCTTGTCCCCAACCATTATTGATTGACCCAGGTCCACGTCGAAATTCTCAATGACGAATGTGAGCATCCCGGAGCCGGGTTTGCGCCAATCGCAAATTTTGCTGAATTCGCCTTTTCCTTTTTCAGGGTGATGTGGGCAAAGAACGACGCCATCATAGATAATGCCGTCCTGAGCCGCCAGTTCTTGAACGCGGGTCTGCACCGCAAGCGCTTCGTCCCAACCATAATATCCGCGCCCGATACCGGACTGGTTGGATATGATCACGATCCGGAACCCGGCATCACGAAAACGCTGAATTGCCGCGTGGCTGCCGGGAATAATCGCAACGTCTTCAGGGTTGCTTATATATTGCCGATCTTCGATAATCACGCCGTCGCGGTCAAGAAACAGCCCCGGCCCACGTTTCTTCGTGGCGCTTAGGTTGAAATCGTACCAATGATGATCAGGTGTAAACGGCATTTTATCAGCCTGAAATAGGGCATTTATGCCCAGGATTTATTGTCCATGATCGATACCATGACACAGCATGTGCCCGATCATGATGTGAGCTTCCTGTATGCGGGCGGTGTTGTTTGCAGGCACGATAATCTGATGATCTGAATGGGCTTTGCTTTTGCCACCGTCCCGTCCGGTCAGGCACCATGTTGCAATACCGTTTTCGCGGGCTTCATCAAAAGCTGCCATGATATTTGGTGAATTGCCAGATGTGGTCAGCCCTATCAAAATATCTCCGCTACGCCCGAGGGCCTGGACCTGGCGGGAAAAAATCCGCTCAAAACCAAAATCATTGCCCGCCGCCGTCAAAGCCGAAGTGTCGGTTGTCAGGGCGATTGCTGGCAGGCCCTTGCGTTCGGTTTCAAACCGCACGGTCAGCTCTGTCGCGATATGTTGGCTGTCTGCAGCGCTGCCGCCATTGCCGCACAGCATTATCTTGTTGCCGTCCATGAACGCCTTGTTGCAGGCGTCAATCAGGACGCCAACAAGCGGCAGCAGGCTCCGGCATTTTTCTATCATCGCCAGATGATCATCGATCTGTTGTTCGTATATTTCCACGGATACCATGTTTGCGGATTTTCTTGGCTGGTTTGCGCGTTAAGTGCCATATATATGACAATTGCGGGTTTGGACAATTATGTTCAGCCAAAAGACTGCAAACAAGCCTAAYGGRYRAWTYTGCSAWTATGTCAMAWGARAYGCCCCTCAATCATTTTCTTGAGGCGATCGACAATTTTTCCAAAGCCCGAATTCTCGTCGTTGGCGACGTGATGATGGACCATTTTGTCTATGGCTCCACCACACGCATTTCGCCCGAAGCGCCAATCCCGGTATTGGCGCGTGAAGGCCAGAATTCAATGCTTGGCGGTGCTGCCAATGTGGCCATGAACCTGTTGTCTTACGGCGCTCATGTTGGCTTAATCGGCCTTGTTGGCGACGACGCAGAAGCTGACCGGGTCTCTGAATTTTGTCAGGAACATARKMKTMWTGANRMKMGRYTRKTTMRMRMTTSMKRYAGRGCGACCACGGTCAAAACAAGGTTTGTTGCCCAGTCTCAACAATTGCTGCGGGTGGATCGGGAAACCCCGCACCCGGTCATTGGTGCTGCGCGTAACGACATTTTGGCAGCCTATGATGAATTGTTGGCGGCGACGGATATCGTTATCCTGTCGGATTATGCCAAAGGCTTGCTGACCCCGGATATGTGCCGTGAATTGATCGACCGCGCCGGGAGAGCCGGTAAAAAAGTCCTGGTTGATCCCAAAAATCCAGATTTTGCAGTATACGAAGGCGCCCATCTGGTTTGCCCGAATTTGGCAGAAATTGCGGCTGTTACCGGAATCAATGCGGTGAATGATGATCTGGCGGAACAAGCTTGCCGGGATGTTCTGGATCGGTTCGCGCTTGTATCGATTGTATTGTCTCGCGGGGCATCGGGGATATCCTTGCTGGAGCGAACCGCAAAAACTGCCATCCATATCGCGTCCAGGGCGCAAGCCGTTTACGATGTGTCTGGTGCAGGCGATACGGTCATATCGACAATCGCGGTCGGGTTGGTGGCAAACCTTGATTTGGCGCGCGCTGTGGAGCTTGCCAACCGGGCAGCGGGCATTGTGGTCGGCAAAGTAGGCACTGGAATTGTCTCGAAGCAGGAATTGCGGATTGCGCTTGGCAACACCTCGCACCGTCACCCGGTCGATGCCCAGGAGGCACTCGACAAGATCGGGATTTGGCGTGAAACCGGGAATCAGATTGGGTTTACCAACGGTTGTTTTGATATTCTTCACCTTGGCCATCTGCAYTCKCTGGAGSARGCSCGMAAACWTTGCGACAAAYTGGTTGTGGGKGTGAATTCAGACAGCTCGGTCAAAATTCTGAAAGGTGAAGATCGACCGATCCAGGATCAGGCCACCAGAGCGCGGATTTTGGCGTCTCTTGAAATGTGTGACCTTGTCGTCATTTTTGATGAAGAAACGCCGAAAGACTTGATCGCAAAATTGCTCCCGAATGTGCTTTTCAAAGGAGCGGATTACGAAGGTCGCGAAATTGTCGGTGCAGACATTGTCAAGAAAAATGGTGGTGAAATTAAATTGTTGTCGCTTGTACCCGAGACCAGCACAACGGCGACCATTGCCCGTTTGCGCGACTGAATTCCTACCTCATAATTTCGCAAAGCAAGCCAAAAATTTGCAAATTAACCATTTGAAATTTCTTAACCCCTTCTCAACGGATCAATGTGATTCTGTGTCCTAGATATGAATGAGCTTGATCCAGGCGCGCATTCAAATCCATTCTGACACAATGTCAGGGAAGCATATTGAATTATTGTGGCGAAAATTTCCAAAGCAAAGTAGCGCATTGTTGCGATGATTTTGGCACGTCAATCCTCCTTCTGGGAGGCAAGCAATGCTAATGGATAATTGGAAATCCGGTTTACACGATTTGCTCCAGGAGCAGATTGATCTCGCTGGTCAACAGCCTGAAACGGGTGAGGTTGATTATCGCAACCTGTTTTCAATGATCAGCAATACCTACAAAAAAGCCGAGCAGGATCGTAGCCGGGCCAGACAAAATGTCGGCTTGATGAATGATGAAATGCGGACTCTTTATTCAGACGTGGAAAAAGAATCCCATGCCCGCATCCAGTCCGAAGCCAGACATTTTGAAGCAATCAATGAACTTGATCTGGGCTTTGCCTATTTTGATCCCGATGACCGGCTGCTCGCTTTCAACGGTCAATATCAGGATATTCTATTCCCAGGACGGCCGGATCAAATTGCCTTGGGGCATACGTTTGAACGGATATTGCGGGTCTATCGGGGCATGCCGCCGGAACCTGCGGAAGGGGAACCAGAGCCGGATGACGTGCATAAAAGGCGACTGGACCGCCACCAAAATCCAACCCAGCCCTTCACAAAACAGGCCCGGACCGGGCGTTGGTATTTGATCAGTGAAAGGAAAACCCGGGAAGGCGGTATCGTCGTCATTCTCACTGATATTACCGAAATCAAGCAGCGCGAATTTAATACGCAGCGGAACGAGCAATACGCCAACCTGTATAACGATGTGATTAAGGAATTGACGCTCAGCAAGGCGGTTTTAACTGGGGATCTCGATACGTCGCTGCGGGAAATTTCTGAAGTTGCGGCCAGTGTTTTGAATGTGGAGCGCGCCAGTATCTGGCTATTTGATATTGGTCATGCCGTTATCCAGTGCAAAAATATGTATGAACGCACGCCCGACACCCACAAGATTGGCCCTGAATTTTTGGTGACAAAATTTCCGACCTATTTTGGGGAAATCAACAAGAACAATACGGTTGCAGTAAACGATGTCGAAAAAGATGAGCGCGTCAAAGAACTTCTTGAAGGCTTTTTGCATCCAAGAGAYATTCRCTCGCTKATTYACGCGCCRATCAAAGGCCCYGGATWYGCCGAAGGAACAATGTCCATCAGTCATGTAGGTGGATGCAGGGAATGGAGTTTGGCGGAGATAAGATTTGTTTCCAACCTAGCGGATATTGTCGGCATGGCCCTCAAAGCCAATGATCGCCGGCGGTCGCGCGAACGTATGATGCAGGCAATAGAACGGGCGGAACTTGCCAATCGTTCGAAATCAGAATTTCTTGCCAATATGAGTCATGAATTGCGAACGCCGCTAAATTCAATACTTGGCTTTGCTGAATTACTGCAACTTGATCGGGTAGAGGCACTCACCCAAGAGCAAACAGCCGAATATGCAGGCGATATTTACAACAGCGGTAAACATTTACTGGATCTGATCAATGATATTCTCGATATTTCAAAAATCGAAGCTGGCAGCTTTGAATTGCGAGAAGAATGGGTCGAAGTTGAGAGCGTCATCAATGTCTGTCTTCGCTTAATTCAAGGCCGGGCCCGCGATCAGGATCTTGAATTGGAGACGGATATACCGCTCCATCTTCCTGTTCTCTGGGCTGACGAGCGGGCGCTTAAACAAATCCTTCTCAATCTGCTCTCCAATGCTATCAAATTTACCCCATCAGGCGGCAAAGTAACAATCTGTGCGGGGATTGATCCCAGCGGCGATTTCCGGTTGGCGGTAGCTGATACCGGAATTGGAATCGCGCAGGATGATCTCCAAAAAACACTCCTGCCATTCATCCAGCTGGACAATAATTTTACGCGCAAACATACCGGCACCGGGCTTGGGTTGCCGCTGGTAAAGTCGCTGGTTGAAATGCATGGCGGCAAACTTGATATCGAAAGCCAACCCGGAAAAGGCACGTCCGTCGTGGCGCAAATTCCAGGGCGTCGAATTCAAACAGAAAGCAATAATTTTCGAGGCGTTGGATGAGACGATCGTAGCGCCCTGATTTTCTAGGCGCAGGCAAGAATTCTCAACATGAAATATTGTCCCGGTCAGCCAGAAATTTACTTGTCTCGCTAATCTGCTCGTTCAACAAATCGCGCTGTTCCTGAAGTTGCATCAAATGCTGGGCCAGGCGTTGGGCCACCATCTCCTCCTGAATTTCTTTGCCGCGCGCCTGATGATAGGCGTTCAGTATTTCACCTACTTCGACCAAAGGCATTCCAATCCGCCGTGCTTTGGTGATAATTTTCATATGTACAAAATCGCGCAGGGAATAGAGCCGGGCGTTACCGCGCCGTCTTGGCGCGAGCAGACTTTTCTGCTCGTAAAAGCGAAGGGTTCGGTAACTGACATTAAACTCGTCAGCCATTTCGGAGATCGTCCATGGTCGCCCCTGTTCTGGTGTAGGCGCCTTCTCGTTATAATTGGACGCGTCTCCTCCTTCAGTTTGATCAGCCATATTTGTTGATCCGAATCCGCATTATTATTATCGGCGTGACTAAATTCCGACTGCCTGCCAAGCATTGCAATTTAAAGCCTCGCATTCGGGAGTATTGGTTTTTTCGGATTCTGTCAATTTCACAAGAAGCCTATGTATATCAAATAGTTAAAGTGACGTTACGGCATTTTTTGGAATTTTCGACCAAAAAAATCCTCTGAAAAATATGATTGGGAAGGAGTAACAAACGGCGGATTCCCTAAGGGGATGACAAGCGCCATTTTTTGTATTGATCAATTCAGTACTGAGTTTGGGGTGGTTGAGATCACTCAGATGTTATTTTAATTTTTTGGAAAAACTGTAATTCCTGTGGGTTTTTGAAAATCAGTTTTGGGCGGGAAAGTTACGGCTTCAATACGGTTTCCATCCGGATCAAGAATGAACGCGCCAAAATACAAGGTCATCGCACCTTGCCGCTCCCCTGGTTCGCCACCACAGGTGCCGCCACTCTCCAATGCCATTCGGTAAAAATTTTCAATTGATTGGATCGAGGGCCCCCGTAAACAGATGTGATGACCGCTGATATCAGGTGCACGCAACAGGCCTTCGCGAACATTCAGCCAGAATTCCGGGTAGCGTTTTCCAAACCCCCACGTGGTCGGGCGCTTGGTCAACGGCGACAATCCAAGTGGATCCAGAATTTTTGTATAAAAATCAGCGCTTTTCTGCAAATCGGAGACCGGGACGGAAACATGATCAATCATTCAGCGCCCCCGATCTGAATTCTAGATACCGAATTGTTCGGGCCAGGAATTCATTTTGCGATAAATGGTGGAAGGGCTGACAGCCAGTGCCCGTGCGGTTTCGACAATATTGCCGCCACATTGGCGAATGGCATTTTCAATGATGCCGCGCTCCTGAATAGCGAGTGGTTGTATTTCAGTTCCAAGATTGTAAGGCGTCACCATTGTCCGAGCAGGTGGCATCGGGGCGGCATTCTCACGAATTATCGGCAATGAACTGTCGGCAAGGGTTGCCTGCAACATGCCGCTTGTTATTTCATCGCCGCGATTGAGCACGACGGCTCGCCGGATAGTATTTTGCAATTGGCGTACATTACCAGGCCAGGGATGGTCGCTGAGCAAAGCAATGGCGTCATCGGTGAACCTCAAGAACGCCGCCCCTTCCTCCAACGCAAATCGGGCCAGGCAGGATTCCGCAATACGCAAAATATCGTCTCTGCGATCCCTCAATGGTACAAGCTTGWGGGGCAGGACATTCAATCTGTAATACAGGTCTTCACGAAACCGCTTGGCTGATATTTCTTCAACAGGGTCGCGGTTGGTTGCACAAATGAATCGGATATTCAGARTGCGYGGTTGGCTGTCGCCGACCCGCTGGATGRTTCCAGTCTGAATGAAGCGCAGCAATTTGGCTTGAAGCGATATATCCATTTCGCAAAGCTCATCCAGGAACAAAGTCCCGCCATCGGCCATCTCAGCCGCGCCTATCCTGTCGGCACTTGCGCCGGTAAAGGCACCTTTGACATGGCCAAATATTTCACTCTCCATGAGATCGTGGGGAATGGCGCTGCAATTCAGGGCGATAAATGGTTTGTCGTGCCGGGCGCTATTTGTATGTACCGATCTGGCCGCGAGTTCTTTTCCTGTCCCGCTTTCGCCGGTAACAAATACAGGTGCGCTAGAGGGTGCGACCGCTTCGATCATTTCGTAAAGATGTTTCATGGCAGGACTTGTGCCGATAAATTCGTCAAAATCTGTGTTTGGCTGCCGGGATAAATCTTCCCTGTCGGATTGGGCCGTACTGGCGGACGCCCGGTCCTGAATATCGGAAATGGTTTTGGCAATTGTGTCCCTGCCGACCGGTTTGATCATAATATCATCAGCCCCGGCCCTGACCAAAAGTACCGCATTACGAACTGATATATTGGCGGCGGCGATCAGAATTCTGCCCTGATGCCCACTATTGCGGATGTTTCCAATGAGCGCCTCAGCGTCGTCCAAATGCGCCGGGTCAAGAATGATGGTGGCGTCCGGGTTGTCATCTGACATCGTCAGAATTTCAGACGCTGCTAATTGTTTGATTTCAATTTTGTTATCGCGCCCCATCGCGGCTTCCCGCAATTGGCGCTGAAACACTGGATCGTCATCAACGACGATTATTTTACCGGACAAACTCCGTCGGCACTCTTTACTCATGACCGACTGACCCCTTACGCGAACACGAAACTAAAACTCGGTTATCAAATTCTTGCAAAACAGGGTAAAGAAAGCGTGTGCGGATCCAGATTTTGTGCAAACTAAAGAAAACTATTTGGGATCGAAAAATTCGGCAACAAGACCGGCGCAACAAGACCGGTAATGAGGGAGAAATCAAATGAGCGAAGCATTCAACAAGAATGCCGGTTGGGAAGCGACGCCCAACAATYTGGAGCCATTTTGGTTGCCGTTTACCCCGAACAGAAATTTCAAGAAAAACCCGCGCATGATCTCTCGCGCCGAAGGGATGTTTTATTATACGACATCTGGCGACAAAATTATCGACGGTACGGCAGGCTTGTGGTGCTGCAACGCCGGCCACGGGCGCACAAAAATCGTTGAGGCCATCCGCCAACAGGCAGGCGAGCTGGATTTCGCGCCGACATTTCAGTTTGGCCACCCGAAAGTTTTTGAACTCGCGTCCCGCCTCACCATGATGGCGCCGGGTGATCTGGATTATTGTTTCTTCTCGAATTCCGGCTCGGAAGCCGTCGATTCTGCCCTCAAAATCGCGATTGCCTACCAYAATATTTCCGGCAACGGGTCCCGGACCCGCCTGATCGGGCGCGAACGTGGATATCACGGCGTTGGCTTTGGCGGCATCTCGGTTGGTGGCATCGTCAACAACCGGAAGTTTTTCGGAAGCCTGCTGGCAGGCACAGACCATTTGCCACATACATATAACCGCGCTGAAACGGCGTTTACCAAAGGCGAGCCCGAATGGGGTGCCGACCTGGCCGACAAGTTGAACGATATTGTCGCTCTCCACGATCCTTCAACGATCGCAGCTGTGATCGTTGAACCCATGGCGGGATCAACTGGCGTTTTGCCGCCGCCAAAAGGCTATCTCCAGCGCTTGCGGAAAATTTGCGATCAGCACGGCATCCTGCTGATTTTTGATGAAGTGATCACYGCTTTTGGCAGGCTCGGATTTGCGACCGCTGCCGAACGCTACGGGGTCATTCCAGACATGATGACCTTTGCCAAGGGCATAACCAGCGGCACCGTGCCCATGGGCGGCGTTTTGGTGCGCGACCATGTCTACAAGACCTTTATGAACGGTCCGGAMCACGCCATCGAATTGTTCCATGGCTACACCTATTCGGGCCATCCGCTCGCTGCCGCTGCCGGTATTGCATCCATGGATGTGTATCAGGAAGAGGGCCTCTTTGAGCGTGCTTTGTCGCTGGAAGAYCAATGGGCCGATGCKGCTATGAGCCTCAAAGGCAGACCTCATGTGGTTGATATCCGCACCATCGGGCTGGTTGCCGGGATTGATCTGGAATCACGCGAAGGCGCGGTTGGGGCCAGAGGGTTCGAATTGATGGAGCGYGCCTATAACGAAGAAGGCCTGATGGTTCGGGTCACAGGCGATACCATTGCGCTCTCGCCACCGCTGATAATTGAAGAAAGGCAGATTGCAGAAATTTTCGAGAAACTTGGAGAATTACTGAGCAATCTTGATTGATAACCCGCTGCCGATTGCGGTTCG
>JAESRU010000008.1 GCA_016764455.1 Hyphomicrobiales bacterium
AAACGGATTGTTTCCGAAGTCATTGCTGTACCAACGGGCGTAGCTGATTGCACTCACGCCGCTCGCGTCCATGATTGGTGAAGTGAGGATCGTGCTCCCGCCGTCAACATCGGTGTTGGCGCCAGGGTTGCCGTTGCCGGTGATGAAACAGATTCCTGATCCATCAAAGTCATCGGCAGGATCGCCACGCTGACCAGCGCCGGTCGGTACCTGGCGTTGCCATTCGCCTTCCAAACGACCGCTGACATTACCCGAGACTGTCCAGCCGGTATCGCTTTGGAAGTTGTCTTCAAACACAACRCTTGGCTCACCAAACGCAGCGATTGCTGAGAAGGTGCCRCCAGAAGGYGCGYCGGTTGGCGAGTTCTGYKCCGCTCCACCYAAWGTATTCGATGCGATRTAGTAGGTCACTTCMGAGCCACAGTCTGCAKCYGGGAAGTTCACTTCAAACTCGGWRCCCGARAGCTGAGTCATCGCATGAGCAACAAAGCCAGCTCCGGTATCAACCATCAAAGCGGTTGTTGCTGGATCAACTTCGCCAGCGAGTGGCTCAAAGTTGACAAGCAGTGTTGTCGTGCCGTCTGGACTCACGAGCTCAGGCTGACCCGCAGGGTAAACGATTTCGAGCAAGCTCAATGCTGGTGCATCCATATTGTGTGCACCAAAGCCTGCCGCGATTTTCGCAGCCTGCGCCAATTTATCAGGAACGCTGCCGCCCAATTGCAATGCGACCGGGTGCTCCGCTTCGCTGAACCCGATCAAATAATCCCGATTTCCGTGAATGACCGCATCGGCCGTCACCATTTCCGTATAAAGCGTCGCGCGGCTGGTCATGATTCGGTGAAAAAACCGGCAATGGCGGTCGGTCCAATCCATCATGGGAGCGACAGAGAAGCGGTGCTCGAAATATTCGATTTTCGAGGTCATAAAATTCTGGTCTCTTGCCGTTAAAATGCCTACCGCGCTAGCGGTTTCGCTCTGACAAATATACCACTTGAAGCAACCAATTTGCAATTTACCGATTTCACGATGTGCAGGCGGCGTATTCCGAGACATTAAAAATAATCTATGAAATCAATTCTGGGTAACTTGGGAAACCCATTGCCAATTGCACAGAGCGTTTTTTGAAGCGTGCAAATTCCATCTCGACTGATGCCGGGTGTTAGCCCTGACGACGGACAACCCGACTTACATCAGGTAGGTTTGCGGGCAGGATTCCTGGTCTTTGAAGACGCAGGCCCGGGCAAGAGTGTCATCGCAAAAACTACACAAAGCGGTCGGGTCAGGTTTGGTAATATGATCATTCTGGATTTGAAAACCCTTTTTGCGGAACCGGTTGAGGGCGCGGGAAAAGGTTTCTGGCGTCATATCCAGATACGATGCGATTGTCGCCTTATCGTATGGCAAAGTGATTGCATTTCCCTTGCCGCCATTTTGATCAATTCCCAGTTTGAGCAAAAACCACCCGACTCGCTCGGTCGCAGATTTTAACCGGGAATGTTCGATCTGGCGGATCAAACCCTGGGACCGCAACGACAGCCCACCGATCATGTTGAGCGCAAATTCCTTGTTGTCCAGCAAGCTCTGCCTGACGATCGGGGCCGGGAAAGACAACAACACAGCATCCTGTTCCACCTGGGCGTTGACCGTCGATGGGAGATTGAGAAATACAGACGCTTCCATGAGCGACTCGCCCGCCGACAGCATCTGCAAAATGGTTTCGGTACCAGCATATGTACCGGTATATAATTTCACCCAGCCATCAAGGATCAGATAGAAGCGCGACAGGGTTTCCCCCTGCATGAACAGCAATTTGCCCTTCTCGTAGATACGGATTTCAGCGTGCGACAATAATCCTGACAGATTGTCTTCGCTCAGTTTGGTGAATGCRGGCAATGCCCGRATGATCGGCATATAGGCGTCCAGATGACCAGGAATGCCCTGTTTGATAGCGTCCGGCGGGTCAACAGGTTGAACAGCAATCAAATCCCGAACCAGGCCACGCTCGGCAAGTTTCAGGCGTTCGATTTTTCCGGTCAGCAACTCAAACCAGGTTACCGGAGATAAAGCTTCCAATTCTTCGGCATGGCCTGTGGTTGCCAATTGCTCGTGAATAGAATCGAGGCATTCCATCACATAGCCGCTCAGGATTTCTTCGATTTTTTCCTTTTGTGACGCACTGACGAGAGACAGGAAGGCGCGTTTATACGCGTCCTGCTCTTCGATCAGAGTGATCATGCGCTCGGAAAATTCCCGGTTGCGAAACGCATGAGAGCAAAATCCGTGGGCGCCCCAGGCGCGTTCCCTGCCAGCGCGTTCCTTCCATTGCAGAAAATTGGAATAGGCACTGACCTTGACCGGATCAACGCCTTCCAATTGCAACGCCATTTCAATGCTGAGATCGATGATCGGGCACAGGAAATCGTAGGTGTAGGCGTTTAGAACTTCAGAAAATTTTATCTCACCGGCTTGGACTAGCGCTCGCCTGACTTGAAGTTTTTCCAAATGGTCAGAAATATCCGACAATCTTTGATTATGGGAATTTCGGGCAATTTCATCCGATTGGTCCAAAAAACCCAGCGCCCGATCGGTCACCTTATATTGGGCACGCAGTTCGTCTTCGAATATTTCGCCATCGCTATCAACGAACAAGGCGGAGCAGCCCCGCTCCAGCTGAAGCTGATGAGCCAGTTCTCCAAGTGCCAACAAATGCCGGATGCCCGCAGGCAGCCCTGATATATCGATCCCCATAAAGAATAAACTACCCGTAAAATGCGGCTGGTGCCACTCGCAACGTAATAAAGTTCCTTTGCTTGACCTGAATCAAGACTCTCTGCTGCGGTTTTTTGCATCTTCCCCACACTAGAACGACTCAACGATTCCTAGTGCAAGGACTAACTTATGGACCACCTTGAAAACGTAACCAGAGGCCAGCAGAAATCTGCACTGGCTTCTTCCACTCTTGCATTCACTGTTTGTTTTGCAGTCTGGACAATTTTTTCCATCATCGGCATCAAGATCAAGGCCGATCTGGGCTTGAATGACACTCAATTTGGCATTTTGATCGCGACACCGATTTTAACCGGCTCGATCAGCCGCATTTTCCTGGGCATCTGGACCGACCAATTTGGCGGCCGCCTGGTTTATAGCCTGCTGATGCTGGTAACAGCCGGCGCGGTATACCTCCTCACCTATGCGACTACATATAATATGTTCCTGCTGGCAGCACTTGGTGTCGGCCTTGCCGGCGGTAGTTTTGCTGTTGGTGTCGCCTATGTCTCCAAATGGTATGCGCCGAACCAACAGGGAACAGCGCTTGGGATTTTCGGCGTTGGCAATGTTGGCGCCGCCATGACAAACTTTGGCGCACCTATCTTGTTGGTCGCGCTTGGTGGACGTTGGCAGTCTGTTGCCCTGGTTTATTCCGCCATTCTGGCGGTGACGGCCATTCTGTTTTTCCTGTTTGCCAAGGACGACCCCGTCCATCGGGCGCGCCAGGAAAAAGGCATCCAGCATGAGAGTTTCCTCAAGCAACTCGAGCCCCTCAAGCATATCCAGGTTTGGCGCTTTGCATTCTACTATTTCTTCGTTTTCGGCGGATATGTAGCCCTCGCACTCTGGTTGCCACGCTTCTATATGGGCGCATACGGGTTGCCGCTGGCGACAGCTGGCTTGTTGACGGCGATCTATGCCTTGCCGGGRTCGGTATTCCGGGCATTGGGCGGATATATGTCGGACAAGTTTGGTGCACGCAGGGTCATGTACTGGACCTTTGGCGTTTCACTGGTGGCTTGCTTCCTGCTTTCCTACCCTTCGACCTCTTATATTGTGTCCGGAATTGATGGCCCGATCGGCTTTAATATCTCTGTCCCTCTTTGGGTATTTGTCGGGCTGACAATCATTCTTGGTTTCGTCATGTCGCTGGGCAAAGCGGCCGTCTACAAGCATATCCCGGTCTATTATCCAGATCATGTGGGATCAGTCGGAGGCATGGTTGGCCTGATCGGCGGCCTTGGCGGGTTTTTCCTGCCGATTGCCTTTGGCGTCATGAATGACCTGATCGGCGTCTGGACAGCATGCTTCATGCTTTTGACCCTGATCATCGCCGTCAATCTGGTGTGGATGCACATCGCTATCCAGATCTCAGAAAGAGCGAAACACCCCGAACATTTTGGCCCGAAAGACCTGCCCGAGTTGCAGGATCTTCACAGCACATTCAAAAAAGGAGCATAAATAATGGCTCAAGACCTGAAAATTTGGGACCCCGAAGACGAGGCCCAATGGAATTCAGAAGGCAAACGTATTGCCACCCGCAATTTATGGATTTCGATCCCCGCCCTATTGTGCGGATTTGCGGTCTGGCTTTACTGGGGCATCATCACCGTACAGATGCTCAATCTGGGCTTTGATTTCGCCCAGTCCGAACTTTTCACCCTGATGGCGATTGCCGGGTTATCCGGAGCCACGCTCCGCATTCCATCGACATTCTTTATCCGGATCGCCGGTGGGCGTAACACGATCTTCCTGACAACGGCGATGCTGATCATTCCAGCCGCTGGCGCAGGCTTCCTGCTGCAAGACCCGAATACACCTTTGTGGCAATTCCAGATCATGGCTCTGCTATCTGGTTTGGGTGGCGGCAACTTTGCTTCCTCGATGTCCAATATCAGYTTCTTCTATCCTAAGAARATGTCAGGCTATTCGCTCGGCATGAATGCCGGTCTTGGCAATTTTGGYGTTACCACCATGCAGATCGTCATTCCGCTGGTYATGACGGCAGCGATTTTTGGCGGCATGCCGATGGTTCTGGAAACMGCATCWGGCACGCTTGTCGGGAAAATCCCGGCCGGCACAGATACCTTCCTGCACAATGCAGGCTTCATCTGGGTAGCTGTTCTGGTCCCGATCGTGATCGCGGTCTGGCTCGGCATGAACAACATCACCGCTGAGCATGTGTCGCCAAATATCGGCTCCACCATGGGCGCTTTTGGTAAAATCATCGGCATGCTGATGATCGGCATGATCATGGCCGTTATCGGGCTCTGGTTCATGTTGCCGGAAAGCGTCGGTGGTTCAGGTTTTGGCGTTAGCAAGTGGATTGTGTTGCCAGCCGTTATCGCAGCAACCGTATTTGCGCTGAAAATGATCCCTGGTCCGATCAGTGAGAACCTCAATCGCCAGTACAAGATATTCAATAACAAGCATACCTGGGCGATGACGGTCATCTATACGATGACGTTTGGATCGTTCATCGGGTTTGCTGCTGCTTTTGGACTGTCGATCAAAGTCATCTTTGGCTTTCAACATCTCATGGTTGATGGCGTCATGACCCATGACACCTTCAACGTAGATGGCCCAAGTGCGCTGATGTATGCTTGGACCGGGCCGTTTATCGGGGCGCTGATCCGGCCATTTGGCGGCATGCTTGCCGACAAAATCGGTGGTGCCAAGGTAACCCAGATCATCTCTGTGATCATGGTCGCTGCGGCATTGGGCGTTGCTTATTACATGAAGCTCGCCTTCGCCTCTCCGACCCCGCAGGATTTTTTCGTACCCTTCCTGATCCTGTTCCTGATCCTGTTCGCTGCTACCGGAATCGGAAACGGCTCAACCTTCCGCACAATCGCGATCGTGTTTGACAAGGAACAGGCCGGACCAGTTCTTGGCTGGACATCGGCTGTTGCTGCCTACGGCGCATTCATCATTCCAAAGGTGTTCGGGGAACAGATCCACGCCACCACACCTGAATATGCGCTCTACGGCTTTGCGATCTTTTACGGGGTCTGCATCGTCATCAATTGGTGGTTCTACCTGCGTAGYAATGCCGACATCAAAAACCCATAAAGGAGAGAGTTCCAATGGGACATTTCATCGACAGGTTGACGTATTTTTCCAAGATCGAAGGCAAGTTTGCCGATGGTCACGGGATCACAACTTCCGAGCATCGTGGCTGGGAGCGGGCTTATCGCGGACGGTGGGCGCATGACAAAATTGTGCGCTCCACCCACGGGGTAAACTGCACTGGATCGTGTAGCTGGAAAATTTACGTCAAAAACGGACTGGTTACGTGGGAAACCCAACAGACGGATTACCCCCGTACCCGCCCCGACATGCCGAACCACGAACCGCGGGGTTGCTCGCGCGGCGCCAGCTATTCCTGGTATCTGTATTCGGCCGCTCGTTTGAAATTCCCATTGATCCGCTCACGGCTTCTCCGGGCCTGGCGCGCAGCGAAAGTTGAGCACCCGGACCCGGTTGATGCCTGGGGCAGCATTGTCTCCGACCCGGACAAATCCAACGACTATAAAAAACTGCGTGGTCTTGGTGGTTTCGTTCGTGGCGAATGGGACGAAGTCAACGAAATCACAGCCGCCGCTAATATCTATACGACCAAGACTTGGGGCCCTGACCGGGTTGTTGGCTTTTCGCCGATCCCTGCAATGTCCATGGTCTCGTATGCTGCCGGCACCCGCTATTTGTCACTGATGGGTGGCACCTGCCTCAGCTTCTATGACTGGTATTGCGACCTGCCACCGGCCTCCCCGCAAATCTGGGGTGAACAGACCGATGTGCCGGAAAGCGCCGACTGGTTTAATTCCTCATACATCATTGCCTGGGGCTCGAACGTGCCCCAGACCCGGACGCCGGATGCGCATTTCTTTACTGAGACCCGCTATAAAGGCACCAAGACRGTTGCYGTGACGCCGGATTATTCCGAAGTYGCCAAGCTCACCGAYWTKTGGCTGAACCCRCGYCARGGCACCGAYAGCGCCATGGCMATGGCCATGGGCCATGTGGTGTTCAAAGAATTCCACCTCGGCAAAAAATCTGAATATTTCGCCGATTATATCCGCACCTATTCCGACATGCCGTTCCTGGTCATGCTTGAAGAAAAAGACGGTGTTTATCAACCTGGCAGAACCCTGCGGTCATCTGACTTTACCGGCAATCTTAAGTTGAAAGACAATGCCGAATGGAGCCCGGTTGTTTATGACGAATATTCCAAATCCATCAAATCCCCGAACGGCACCGTAGGCTCCCGTTGGGGCAAAAAAGGCAACTGGAATCTCGAAGCCAAAGACCGGGCCAGCGGCAAGGATATCTGGCCGCAGCTTTCGTGCATTGATGAAAGCGATGACGTGGTCAGTGTTGCCTTCCCGTATTTCGGCAACCAGCCCCATGAACAGGAAATTTTTGCTCATACCGGACATGAAGAAATTCAGGTCCGCAACGTGCCGGTGCGCAAAGTATCGCTGAAAGGCAAAAAGTCCGTTTATGTGGCAACTGTCTATGACCTGATGGCTGCCAATTACGCCATCGATCGCGGCCTTGGTGGTGACAATGTTGCCTCCAGCTTTGATGACGATGTGCCTTATACGCCAGCCTGGCAGGAAGCCATTACCGGTGTTGACCGGGCGAAGGTCATTCAGGTAGCGCGCGAATTTGCTGAAAATGCCGATAAAACCCGTGGCCGCTCGATGGTCATTCTCGGGGCAGCGATCAACCATTGGTACCATATGGACATGATTTATCGCGGGATTATCAACCTCCTTGTCATGTGCGGTTGTATCGGGAAATCCGGCGGCGGCTGGGCGCATTATGTGGGGCAGGAAAAATTGCGCCCGCAGACCGGCTGGTTACCGCTCGCGTTCGCGACAGACTGGACCCGGCCGCCACGGCAGATGAATTCAACCTCGTATTTCTACAACCACTCCAACCAGTGGCGGTATGAAAAACTGGGTGTTGGCGAAATTCTGTCTCCTCTTGCGGACAAAAAGAAATGGGAAAAATATTCCCTGATCGATTGCAACGTGCGCGCAGAGCGGATGGGGTGGTTACCTTCTTCGCCGCAGTTTAAAGGCAACCCGCTTGGATTTGCCGACAAAGCAAAAAAGGCAAAGACCGACACCAAATCCTGGGTCGTCGATAACCTTGTCAGCCGCAAACTTGAATTTTCCTGCGAGGATCCTGATCATTCGGACAATTTCCCGCGCAACCTGTTTGTCTGGCGCTCCAATATTCTGGGGTCTTCAGGCAAGGGCCACGAATATATGCTCAAGCATTTGCTGGGTGCCTCGAACTCGGTATTGAGCGAAGACATCTCTGAATCCGGTGGTGATTTGCCCTCCGAAGTCAAATGGCATGACGTGGCACCGGAAGGTAAACTTGATCTGGTCGTGACCCTCGATTTCCGTATGTCCACAACGGCTGTTTATTCAGACATCGTTCTGCCGGCAGCTACTTGGTACGAGAAAAATGATCTGAATACCTCGGACATGCATCCTTTCATCCATCCGCTCTCGCGCGCCGTTGATCCGGCATGGGAAAGCAAATCGGATTGGGATATTTTCAAGGGGCTTTCGAAGAAATTCAGCGAGCTTTGTGTCGGGCATCTGGGCGTCGAGACCGATCTCGTCAGCGTTCCGATCCTGCATGATACACCCGGTGAAATCGCGCAAGCACTTGATGKCAAAGACTGGCGCAAGGGCGAAATTGACCCCCTACCCGGCAAAACCATGCCTAATTTTGTTGAAGTGACCCGAAACTATCCARACCTCCACAAGATGTTCACGTCGGTCGGGCCCCTGCTGGAAAAGCTGGGCAATGGCGGCAAGGGGATATTTTGGGACACCAAGGATGAAGTTGAATTGCTTGGCCAACTCAACAAGGTTGTTCGCGAAGAGGGCGTTTCCAAAGGCCGACCGCGCATTGAATCCGCAATTGACGCCTCTGAGATGATCCTGACCCTGGCACCGGAAACCAATGGCCAGGTTGCAGTCAAGGCATGGGCGTCGCTGGGCGAATTCACCGGTCGGGAGCACACCCATCTGGCCAGACCCAAACAAGACGAGAAAATCCGCTTCCGTGACGTTCAGGCACAACCCCGCAAGATTATCTCTTCGCCAATTTGGTCGGGCCTTGAAGACGAGCATGTCAGTTACAATGCTGGTTATACCAATGTCCACGAACTGATCCCGTGGCGCACCCTTACCGGGCGCCAGCATCTCTATATAGATCACGAATGGATGCGGGATTTTGGTGAAGGATTGTGCGTCTATAAACCACCGATCTCGACCCGCACCATCACGGATGCGGTGAAAGCCCGGGGCGGCGACAGCAAACAGGTTGCGCTGAACTGGATCACCCCGCATCAGAAATGGGGTATCCATTCGACCTATTCCGACAACCTTTTGATGCTCACCATGAACCGGGGTGGCCCGGTGATCTGGATATCTGAGATCGACGCCAAAAAGATCGACGTCAAGGATAACGACTGGATCGAAGCCTACAATGTCAACGGTGCCATCTCTGCTCGTGCCGTTGTCTCCCAGCGTGTGCCGGAAGGTATGAGCATGATGTATCACGCTCAGGAAAAGACCATCAACACACCAGGTAGCCAGATCACGGGCAAGCGCGGCGGCATTCATAATTCCGTCACCCGGGCCGTGGTTAAGCCGACCCATATGATTGGTGGTTACGCCCAGCTTTCATGGGGCTTCAACTATTACGGCACGGTCGGGTCCAACCGCGACGAATTTGTCCTTGTCCGCAAAATGGAAAATGTCGACTGGATGGAAGAGCCTTACGAAGAAGGTCAGCCGATCAACATAGATATAAAACTGGGAGCAGCCGAATGACTATACGCGCACAGATTGGCATGGTCCTGAATTTGGACAAATGCATTGGCTGTCACACCTGCTCGATAACCTGCAAGAATGTATGGACCTCGCGGGCCGGTGTTGAATATGCCTGGTTCAACAATGTGGAAACCAAGCCTGGCCTTGGTTATCCGCGCAACTGGGAAAACCAGAATGAGTGGAAGGGCGGTTGGGAGCTTACCAAATCAGGCAAGTTGAAACCAAAAGCCGGTGGCAAGGCGAGCCTGTTGATGCAGATTTTTGCCAACCCAAATCTGCCGGAAATCGACGATTATTACGACCCCTATACCTACGAGTATGATCATCTGAAAACGGCGAAAGAAAGCAAAACCGTTCCGACCGCACGGATGAAATCCGTGATCACGGGTGAATTCAAAGACAAGCCGGAATGGGGCGTAAACTGGGAAGAAATTCTCGGTGGCGAGTTTGAGAAACGCTCGGAAGATTATAATTTCGGCGAAATGCAGAAGCAAATGTATGGTGAGTTTGAAAACACCTTCATGATGTATCTGCCGCGCTTGTGCGAACATTGCCTCAACCCGACCTGTGTCGCGTCGTGCCCATCGGGTGCGATCTACAAGCGCGAAGAAGACGGTATTGTCCTGATCGATCAGGACAAGTGTCGCGGGTGGCGCATGTGTGTCTCTGGCTGCCCCTACAAGAAAATCTATTTCAACTGGCAGTCAGGAAAATCCGAGAAATGCACCTTCTGTTACCCGCGTATCGAAGCCGGTGAACCGACGGTTTGTTCAGAAACCTGCGTCGGCCGGATCCGGTATCTGGGTGTGCTGCTGTATGATGCAGACAAGATCCAGGAGGCCGCCTCTGTGCCAGAGGAAAAAGACCTGTATCAGGCCCAATGTGATCTGTTCCTTGACCCGCACGATCCAGAGGTTATTGCGCGTGCCAAGGCTGACGGTGTTCCTGAGAGCTGGCTTGAAGCGGCAAAAATATCGCCGGTCTACAAGATGGCAATGGAATGGAAAATTGCATTCCCGCTGCATCCCGAATACCGCACCCTGCCGATGGTTTGGTATGTACCACCGCTATCGCCAATCCAGTCGGTTTATGAATCCGGGATGCTSGGYGAGAACGGCATGCTGCCGGACATYTCRTCCCTGCGKATCCCCGTTCAATATCTCGCCAACCTGTTGACGGCGGGTGACGAAAAACCGGTCATTACGGCTCTGGAGCGGATGATGGGGATGCGGTCTTATATGCGCGCCAAAACCGTTGAAGGCTACAAGGAGGTGCGCRTTCTTGAACAGCTCGGCATGAGCGAAGACGAGATGGATGACATGTACCAGATGATGGCGATTGCTAATCATGAGGACCGGTTCGTTATTCCGACCAACCATAAGGAATATGCTGGCGACGGGCCGTTTGACCATGAAATTGCCTTTGATACCCGCACCTCTTGCGGCTTCAGCTTTGGCAATGGATGTCACGACGGCGAAGCGTCTCGTTCGAACCTGTTCGGATCGCAAACTCATTCCAACACCATGAGCGGTGACGCCCGCGGATCGCGGACACCGGGTGATGGATGGAACGATGGCACAAGTAAAAACAGAAGGGGTGCATCATGAGAACCCTGCGTGTACTTTCCAGGCTGCTGGTCTATCCAAACGCTGAAATATTGTCGCAAATCGACGCCCTGAAAGAGGTGTTGGTTGWGGATAATTTCCTAAAGGCCAAAACCCTGAAACCACTGATCGCATTTATGGATCAACTGGGTGCCAAGGATTTGATGGATGCCCAGGAACAATATGTGGAATTATTCGACAGGGGCCGGGCGCATTGCCTGCATCTGTTYGARCATGTSCAYGGAGAATCGCGGTTTCGCGGCAAAGCCATGATCGATCTGGCCGAGCGCTATGCTGAAATGGGTTTGGAAGTCGGGACCGGGGAATTGCCGGATTATCTGCCCGTATTCCTCGAATTCATTTCCATATGCCCGGTTGAGGACGGCCAGGAAACCCTGACCCAGGCAGCCCCAGTTATCGCGACAATTGGCGAAAAACTGTCCCGTCAGGGCAGCGGCTATTCAAGTGTTATGACCGCAATTGTCGAATTGTCCGGTGCCAAGTTGAAAAAAGCCGACATCATGAAAGCCGCCGACGCTGCGTTGCCAAATATCCAGACACTGGATGAGCTGGATGAAGAATGGCAGGAGCCGGAAGCCTTTGGCGGCGCGCCTGATTGTGGGTCTTGCAGCCCAACAGGCCTGCCCCAAAACACACCGAGCCTTAGCCAGATTGGAGACCGGTCATGAGTGATTATCTCAATTCGTTTTTCTTTGGTATTTACCCCTACCTTGCCGTTGGGGTGATGATTTTCGGGTCGATTCTGCGTTACGACCGCGATCCCTATTCGTGGAAAGCAGATTCCAGCCAGTTGCTGCGCCGCAAAGGTTTGCGGCTCGGTAGCAACTTGTTCCATATCGGCATTCTGCTGTTATTCCTCGGCCATCTGGTCGGATTGCTGACTCCGCATTGGGCCTATGACCCATTCATCACGGCCGGACAAAAACAGATTTTGGCCATGACAGCTGGTGGCATTTTTGGTGCCATGTGTTTTGTCGGCATGGTGATCCTGATCTGGCGGCGCTGGTCTGATCCGCGCATCCGCGCCACCACCAAACCGATGGACATGATCATTCTGTTGTTGCTGTTTGCACAGCTTGTCCTTGGCCTGCTGACAATCCCGCAATCCGCCAAGCATCTGGATGGATCATCGATGATCGCACTTGCCGAATGGGCACAGCATATCGTGACATTCCGTGCTGGTGCAGCAGACTTTATCATACAGGAACACTGGATTTTCAAAACCCACATCGTACTGGGTTTGAGCATCTTCCTGTTGTTCCCGTTCACACGACTTGTCCATGTGTTCAGCGCGCCGATTAAATATCTGGTGCGTCCGGGCTACCAGATCGTACGCAAACGCGGATAAGTTTTCGCTTCTACTATTCTGAAAAAATACAGATCCGGGATGCATGCTCCAATGCATCCCGGATTTTTTTGTCTGAACCAGATCCTGCTACCAGTTAAATCCACCTGCGGTGGCGTCCAGGCGATGGCGTAACTCTTGTGTATTTGCGGCACTGTCGAAGGGCCTGACAGCATCATCGATGCGCCGGGCAATTTGGTAACCTTGGGCGGCATTGCTATCAGGTTCGTAGCCAAAACGCTGGGTGAAGGCCGAGACGAACTCGGATGCGACCGGCGCTGCATCAGGCGAACCATTGAAGGGAAGCGGCGCCGGAGCGATCACAACAATTCCTGCCAATTCGGCGACCCGGCGCAATTCTTCGCCCCGGGAGCCGGTCGGAAATATTGCCACTATATCAACATCCCCTTTGGCCAACCGGGTATTGAGGGATTGCTCAATATTGTCGCCAGTCATATCAAGGCGGGCCACAAATACATCAAGCCCGCCCAAATGTCCGTCAGCGGTCTCATCTGGGTGGGCATCTTGTTCCGCCGCCGCGACCAGAAAGCCCTCACGAGCCCCCTGCTCGCCCGGTCCTGACATCGCACTCGCCAGCAGAACCGTAAATTCGTGGGCCTTGGCTACGCCTGCGAAAGTCATCGACACGACAAGAGAAACCAAGGTCAAAATAGTTGTAATGCGCATGTATTTCACAAAAATTTCCTTATTCGAAATATGGCAAGCATATTATTCCGCAGCAATCATTGGCCGTGAATAATCTCCGATATTGTCGGTGATATGGGCAGCAAGCGCTTTCACCGCCGGAGTTTGTTTTCCGGGTGGGCTAATCAGCCCGATATCAAAATAGCCAAGATCAGGAAATCCTTCGGCTGGTGTCAGAACCCGCATTCCAGGCCTCAAAACCATTTCGGGAATGGCTGCGACCGCCAGGCCGGCCATCACGGCAGCAGCGATTGCTGAATTGTTTGAGCTTGCATAAGCCAGCCGATAGTCCTTGCCCTGGCTTTCAAGCGCGCCCATCGCCATCTGCCGCCAGGCGCAACCATAATTAGACAGAGCCAGCGGCACGACCTTTTCTTCATGCGCACAATGGCGGGCTGAAGTTACCCAGATCAGTTTCTCGTGGCGGATGATTTCACCAAATGGCGTATTTGGGGTACAGGATACAACGGCCAGATCCAGTTCCCCGGCTTCTGTCTTGGCGATCAGCACTTCACTATCGTCGCATTTAACCTCGACCTGAATACCTCGGTTGGTGCGGGCAAATCCAGCAAGCGTTTGCGGCAGGAAATTATCTGCATAATCGTTGGGGGTACCAAACCGCACCAGACCAAACTCATCGGGTTTGCGAAACATCGACAATGCTTCGTCATTCAACCGGACGATGCGGCGGGCATAATCAAGCAGTATTTCACCATCGGCCGTTAGTCGTGAATTTCGCCCGTCTCTGGCAAACAGCTTTTTGCCCACCATCTCTTCCAATCGTTTCACCTGCATGCTTACAGCCGACTGGGTCTTGTTCACCTCATTGCCGGCGCGGGTGAAACTGCCGGAATCTGCGATGGCAACCAGAGTTCGCAATTGATCTGAATCGAGCGTGTGGGGCATCTGCTTTCCTTATCATCACATTTTGTTATGATATCTATAACAAACATTCGTTTGATAAATCAATGCTTATCCATCATTTTTATGAATATCAAAGCAGCAAGACGCCCCTGTACGTGTGGCGGATGACCTTGCATCAACACTTGAAGGAGAAATTCCAATGACTGAAATTTGCTACGATTACCAGAAGACAAACCGGCTCGGCCTCATAGACACCATCTGGCAGGCCCTTGTTCACAGGTTGGAAATTCGGAAAGCCCGTGCCAACCTTTATCAGATGCAGCAACTTGATGACCGGATGCTTGCGGATATCGGCATATCTCGCGATGAACTTACATGGGCGGAATATTTGCCGACTACAAAAAATCCAACCCATGAACTGGCGCGATGCCGCAACAACCGCCTGAGAACACAAATGATCAGCAAAAACATTCGGCGTGCATAAGCACAATTGATCCGGCGGCATTATTGTTGCCGGGTCATCTCCCTCCCACACATCGCCAAAACATCCGGCCGGGACAATGCTTCATTCTTCCGGTATCCCAACGCCTTCAATTGATCTAAGCTGAATGCCGGTTTCGCATTTCGGCCAGATCACCGGATCACCGGATCAATTGAAGGTTTTGTCTTGAATAACAGCAATGGAGATGCCGGAAATATTCCGGTTCTCTCTCTCAAGAATATTCACAAGAGTTTTGGCGACCTAGAAGTCATCAAGGGCGTTGATCTGACCGCCCATCGCGGCGATGTGATTTCCCTGATCGGGTCTTCAGGGTCGGGCAAGAGCACGCTACTGCGTTGCACCAACCTGTTGGAGATCCCCCAGACCGGCGACATTATTTTTGAAGGCGAAGCCGTGCGCTGGAARCAAAAGCGCGATGGACGCGTACCAGCAGATATGGCGCAGGTCCGCAAATTCCGAGCCAACCTCGCCATGGTTTTCCAGCAATTCAATCTTTGGGCGCACATGACCATTTTGGAAAATGTGATGGAGGCTCCGCTCACCGTTTTGGGGGAACCTCATGATGAAGTTGAATCACTGTGCCGCAACCTGCTGGACAAGGTTGGGATTGGTGACAAATGCGATAATTTTCCATCGCAATTATCAGGTGGGCAACAGCAACGCGCGGCGATTGCGCGCGCCTTGGCGATGCGCCCGACGGCTATGTTGTTTGACGAACCCACATCCGCACTGGACCCCGAACTTGAAGCCGAAGTTGTCAAGGTTATCAGAGGTTTGGCGGATGAAGGACGCACCATGATATTGGTCACCCACGACATGAAAATGGCGCGAGAAGTCGCAAACCATGTGATTTTTCTGCACGAGGGTGTTATCGAAGAAGAAGGATCACCGGAAACGGTTTTCAAGCATCCAAAATCTGAACGGCTCCGGCAATTTTTGAGCGCGACCGGGACCGGCTAAATTTAAAGAAGCGCTGTAACTTCCAGGGAGGGAATAATGAAAAAAACGATCCTGTTTGGCGCTGTGATTGCCATGATTTCGGCAACCGCCGCATTCGCCGACATGCAAAAAGTGCGCATGGGCACCGAGGGCGCCTATCCGCCCTATAATTTCATCAACGACAATGGCGAAGTTGACGGGTTTGAGCGCGAAGTGGGCGACCGCATTTGTGAGCTTGCAGAACTTGACTGTACCTGGGTCAAAAACGACTGGGACAGCATTATCCCGAACCTGGTTTCAGGCAATTACGATACCATCATGGCCGGGATGAGCATCACCGAAGAACGTGATCTGGTGATCGATTTTAGCCACGAATATTTTCCACCGGACCCCAGCGCCTTTGTCGGTTTGGCGGGCGCCAGCGATGATGCCATCAACGGAATTGTGGCCGCACAAACAGCCACCATTCAGGCCAGCTATATAGCAAGTTCGGAAGCTACCGTTGTTGAATTTGCAACCCCCGACGAGACCGTTGCGGCTGTGCGCGCCGGCGAAGCCGATGCGGTATTGGCAGACGCTGGTTATCTTGAAACAAYTGTAGCCGAGAGCAATGGCGAACTGATCTTCGTTGGGGAGCGCGTTTCCATTGGTGGCGGCATCGGAATTGGCGTTCGCGAAAGCGACGGCGAACTTCTGGCCAAGCTGAACGCAGCCATCGATACAATGAAGGCAGATGGCACCTTGAACGCAATGATCGAAAAATGGTTCGAAGGACGCGAAAGCATATACTAGGCCTGGGCTAAATACGGAAGGGTCCATGGCCCTTCCGTGATTTTCCAGACCAATGGAACTTTGCGCCGAACCGGCAGCTCTTGAAGGGGCGAGATGGTGGCTCTGCTACCTCACAACCCCCAAACACCAGGATTTCTATTTCAGTTTCCTGACCGTCCTTGCTTTGATTTTTCTGGTAGCACCGATCACGCTTGCTCTTGGGTTTGGCGGCGCTTTGGCGCGGCGATCCTCATTCCTGCCCCTCAAATGGTTTGGCCAGATTTATACCAGCATGGTGCGCGGTGTGCCGGACATTGTGTTTTTCATGTTCGTCCCGATCGCCATGGATCAGGGACTTGAATATCTTCGTCACCGGGTGCTGTGCCCCGAGGTAACCGGCCCGGTTTTTCAGGGCAATGACTTTATTGTTTGCACCGCGGCCAAGCTGCCTCTCAGCGCGTCCCCCCAATGGGTTCATGAAACCTACGGATTTTTCCTTGCCGTCATTGCCTTTTCAATCGTCTTCGGGGCGTTTGCAGCCAACACCCTTGATGGAGCGTTGAATGCAGTGCCGCGCAGTCAGCTTGAGACCGGCCGCGCTTATGGCATGACCAACCGACAGGTTTTCAGGCGCATCCAGTTGCCGCAAATGTGGAGCTACGCCCTGCCCGGGCTTTCGAACTTATGGATGATTTTGGTCAAAGCGACGCCGCTCTTGTTCCTCCTGAGCGTTGAAGATGTGGTTTATTGGGCGCGCGAATTGGGGTCGTCAAAAACCTCGTTTTTTGATTACCCCCATCCAGACTGGCGGATCTGGTATTTCGCCGCTTTGCTAGTCTTCTACCTGTTGTTGACCTGGTTTAGCGAAAWGGCGTTTACGCGCCTGCGCAACTGGTTCTCGCGCGGCCAGAATTCGCATACTGGCCAGATGGCTCTGGAGGCCGGGTGATGAGCTGCGGTCAGACAATTCTGGATTATGGCCTGCGCTCAATCGGGATCGGCGCCCGGTTGTTGCCAAAGACCGACATAACCCTGTGCGAGCAGGTTGTGCTGATCGGCAGCGGCATGATCTGGAACATTTATCTGGCTCTTATCGCCGTTATATTCGGGTTTTTTGCAGCCACTCTGATGGCCGCCGGCAAAGCCAGTAACAGCCCATATATTGCACGCCCGGCCAGCTGGWTCATTTTCCTGTTCCGAGGCTCGCCCCTATTCATCCAGTTTTTCTTTGGCTACGAATTATTTGTGATCTTGCCAAAAATTGGCATCGACATCCCCCTTGGATTTACAACGATAACTCTTGAAACCGGGTGGCTTACCAAGGCCTGGCTCGGGGCGTTGATCGTCTTGTTTCTGAATACGACCGCCTACAGTGCCGAGATTTTTTACGGCGCGCTGCGCTCAATCCCGCGCGGGGATATCGAAGCCGCTGAATCGTTCGGGATGTCAGGCTATAAGCGGTTTCGCAGGATCATCTGGCCAACCCTGTTGCGCCTTGCCTGGCCGTCTTACACCAACGAAGCGATTTTTTTGTTTCACGCCACCGCGCTGGTTTTCTTTTCCGGCTTCCCGGCATGGCAACAACGCGGCGACGCGATTTATTACGGCAATTATTTTGCTGAAAAAACCTTCAAYCCGTTCGTCGCCTATCCGATTGTGGCCGGGTATTTTATCCTGGTGACCTTGGTGATTATTTTCCTGTTCTCAATTGTGAACAGGCGCTTGAACCGGCATCTGGCACCAGAACAGCGCAGCCGTATAAAGTACCGGCCGCAAATCATCAGATAGCTTTTTAGGCGGTGCCGAGAAAGGCTTCCGTCAGGCTGCTATCGTTGGCGGCGTCTGCCGCTGATCCTGACCAAACCGAATTTCCTGCTTCAAGCACGGCTACTTCGTCGGCAACAGCCAGCGCGCGTTCGGTATTTTGTTCCAYCAGAATGATCGCCATGCCGTCACCGCGCAATTTGGCGAGAACTTCGTAACATTCATCGATGATTTTGGGCATCAATCCGAGCGACAATTCATCGACCAGCAACAAGCGCGGGCTCGAGATCAGTGCCCGGCCAAGGGCCAGCATTTGTTGTTCTCCACCTGACAGAGATCCTGCCTTTTGCTCCATACGTTCGGCAAGGCGCGGGAAATATTCGTATGCCTGCGCGATGCCAATTTTCATCGTGGCGGCATCAACGATATGGCCGCCGATGGTCAGGTTTTCCTGCACCGACAGGTCTGGGAAAATGCGCCGCCCTTCAGGAACAATGGCCATGCCCTGGCGAATGCGCTGGTTGCCAGCAAGGTTGGAAATATCCACACCATCAAGCAGAATTTCYCCRCCCTTTTGYTCCACAATGCCCATCAAKGACATCAGRGTTGARGANTTACCRGCACCATTTACGCCAAGCARAGCCAGGATTTTKCCGGGCWTCAGAKRAAACGAGAAATCACGCACCGCGATRATATCGCCGTACCCGGCKGAGAGGTTTTTTACATCAAGCATCATGCCTGCCCTCCGAGATAGGCGCTGCGGACTTCCGGGTTTTTCATAACCGTATCGGCGTCGCCAAAAGCAAGCGGCAAGCCATTATCCTGCACATAAAGGGTTGGGCAGATACGCAACACTTCGCGCAGATTATGTTCGATCAAAAGGACCGTCTGGCCGCCCTTGTTCAAGGTCAAAATGAGGTCCGCCAAGCCTTTCGCCTCCGCCTGATTTAACCCCGCAAGGGGTTCGTCCAAAAGCAATAATTTTGGCTCCAGCGCCATGGCGCGGGCCACCTCAAGGCGTTTCAAATATCCAAGCGGCAGGGTTGCCGGCAACGCATCTACCACCTCGCCAAGGCCGACCCGTTCCAACAGGTCACGCGCCTTGTCTCGTTCCTGTTCGCGATTGGTATGGAACATGGCATTGATCACACTGGCGGTCTTGGCGCCGCCACAGGCAAGCGCCACATTATCAAGCATGCTCAATGCGTGAAGCGGCTGGACGATCTGTTGGGCCAATGCCATTCCAGCGCTCACGCGCTCATTGATTGTGCTTTTTGCCAAATCCTTGCCTTCAAGCAAGACCCGGCCTTCTTGCGGTTTTACAATTCCCGTAATGACCCGCATCAGGGTGGTTTTACCGGCACCATTGGGTCCGATGAAACCTACCAATTCACCTTGATTGATGGTCAGCGATACATTTTTAACAGCGGTATCGCCGCCAAACCGGACCGTAACATTTTCAACCTGGAGCACAGGTTCAACCTGGAGCACAGGTTCAACCTGCAAGACAGGTGTGGGAGCCGAAGTAGACATCATCATGATTTCCGCCTCACATAGCCGTATAAGCGCTGGACGATACCGGCCACGCCATCAGGCGCAAACCGCATCATGGCGAATAGCAGGCCGCTATAGAACAGCAATTTGTAATCATCGATGAATTGCACCAGTAGTGGCAAAATGCTGAGGACGGCAGCAGCGAATGCGACCCCCCAGACCGAGCCGACACCGCCAACGATGACCATGGCGAGCACACTGACGGATTGTACAAACCCAAAACTGTCCGGGCCAATATAGCGGAAATGGTGGGCGTAGAGCGCGCCTGCAATACCGGCGACTGCGGTGCCAATTACAAAGGCTGCGAGTTTGAAGCGCGACGCATCGATGCCAAGAATGCGGGTAACGTCTTCATTGTCGGCGATGGATTCAAATACAAACCCCATCCAGGAGCGGCGGATATAGAGCGAGAAAATTGCGAAAATTACTGCCAATATTATGCAGAAAACCATAAAGCTTTCCCGGCTCATATCCGGGCTAGGGATGCCCGCCAGCCCCAATTCACCGCCAAGAAAATCCTGTTTCCGGACAATCCCGACAAACAGGAATCCGACCCCCATTGTGGTGATGGCGAGGAAATCATGCCGGACGCGGAGACTGGCAAGGCCGATCAGAAACCCGAAAAACCCGGCAATGATCGCTGCGACCGGCAGGGTCAGCAGGAACGGAATTGATGATTTGGTGAGCATCGCGGACGCATACGCGCCGGTGCCGAGAAATGCAGCATGTCCCAGGCTGATCTGGCCACAAAAGCCTGAAATAAAATTCAGGCTGAGCGCGAACAGGATGCTGATCGCCATGGTGGTAAGAAGGGTGATTTCATAGGCCATGCTATTTCGCCCCCAACAGGCCCTGGGGCCTGACCATCAAGATGAGAATGAGGAACGCGAATGCGAGGGCGTCCCGGTCGAGCAAATGGCCCACATAGATGGTGCCGAAGGCTTCAATAACGCCAAGTGCCAAGGACGCCACCAAGGTGCCCCGGATGCTGCCAAGCCCACCAAGTACGATGATTGCCAGCGCCTTGTAAGACGGCACGCTGCCCATGGTGGGTTCGACCAGGTTATTGAGCAAAGCCACCAGCACGCCAGCGACGGCTGCCAGTGCGGAGGCGATAAAGAAATTCAGATAGCGCACATTCTGGATATTGATGCCAAAGGCGGCCGCCATTTCAGGGTCGGTGACAGTTGCCCGCCAGGCGATGCCGGTACGGGTTTTTGCAGATAACCATGCGAGAGCTGAAAGCATCACAATTGCGATGCCCATGACAAGGATCTCACCATATTTCAATCTGAAGCCCGCGAAAAGTTCAATCTGGCCCTGCAAGGGCGGATCAATATAGGAGAGCCCGAAAGGGCCAAAAACGATCCGGAATATTTCTTCTGATGCAATAAAAAGCGCGATCGAGGCGATCAGCGCGATATACGGCGGGCGGTGAAGCAATGGCTCATAGGCGAGCTTGTAAACGGCCATGCCAACAAGACCAACGGCGACCATTGCGACCACAATCGCAAGCGAAAAACTGCCTGTCGTGTTGGTGACGATAACGCCGATATAACCGCCCAAAGTGAATAAAGCGGCGTGCGCCACATGCAGGATGCGCAACAGGCCATAGACCAATGTCAGGCCGAGCGCGATCAGGCCGTAGATACTGCCTTGCACGATGCCCTGGATGAATAATTCAAGATAAAGCATTTTGGGTATGATCTGTTGTCTGGAATTGAAGCTCCGCCACGCTGATTAAAGCGCAGCGGAGATAGTTGGATTATTCGGTTGGCGGCGCAAGCAAATCTGCGTCGCTGATCACTGAATGTTCGTGCCAGTTACCGTCGCGTACAATCTGGACCTGCACATCTTTCTGAACTTCGCCCAAATCATTGAAGGTGATTGTTCCCGTAGAAACAGCGAGATTGGTGGCTGCGATGGCATCACGAAGTGCTGCGCTATCTGATGCGCCAACGGCGCGAAGTGCAGTAGCGGCGACCATAACAGCGGTATGGGCAGACGCCCCGACCATATCTGCTGGATACCCGGCACGTGCTTCAAACGCCGCGATAAAATCGCGGGTTTCGGCAACGTCTGAATCCCGGTTCAAAGATGTGGTGATGATCACGCCTTCGGAAGCTGCTCCGGCAATTTCAATGAATTTCTGGCCGTCATAACCTTCCTGACCGATAACCGGGGCATCGACGCCACCAGCGCGAAGCTGGCTGACGAGCGGACCGGCGGTGAAGAAATACCCGGATGCATAAATCGCATCAGGATTGTCGTTCTTGATCGAGGAGACAATCGGCCCGAATTGGCGATCACGGATGCCATATTCATATTGCCCGACAATTTCGATACCGAACCGTTCGGCCATTTCCCGGAAACCGGCTTCAAGAGATTTGCCGAAATCGTTGTTGAGGGTGACGATAACGACGCGCTTCAGGCCCATCATTTCACCGATCAGTTTAGCACCGGCACGGCCCTGTACTTCACCGACAAATGATGTGCGGAACACATAATTACCTGCCCGGGTAATATCTGGATGGATAGCGAAAGCGGAAATATAAGGAACGCTGTTTTCCTGATAGATGCCAGCTGCGGCACGGGTTGCACCGGAATAGCTGCCGGAAATACCAAGCACAACGCCATCATTCTGGATCAGTTTTTGCGAGATCGGAACGGATTCTGTTGGTGATGCCTGGTCATCATAAACAACCAGTTCCAGCGTATCACCATTGATGCCGCCGGAAGCGTTGACTTGCTCAATGGCAAGTTCTGCACCATGGCGGGCGGATGCGCCGTCGGCGGCGGCAAAGCCTGTGAGCGGTGCGTTAAAGCCGATTTTGATCGTATCGGCAGAGGCTGTAACCAGCGAAGCTGCGAAGACCGCCGCTATGCTGAAGGCTGCCAAAGCCTTGTTTTTGAAATGTCTCATGTCTAACTCCCTGTTGAAAATAGTCACACCTTATGAAGCACGATATAGAATCGGGAATTCCGGTGCTTCAAACGGATCCCCATCCTGATAGCTCAGATGCGCGAAATCTGGAGACGTTGTCCCCGATCGTTCCGCAAAATGAGCATCATCTCCTACCCAGCGGATAGATGTTACCCGCCGGCGCATTGTTGAATTATTGGCTGCAGCGCCGTGCAGCGTGCGGAATGTAAATGCAACCGCATCGCCGGGCTCAACCGCCCAACCAAGAATTTCAAAAGCTTCCCGGTCAGCGTCAATATCCGGCACGCCCTCCGATTGGTCACCAGAAAAAAGGTCAGTGCCGTCGAACCGTTTCGGTTTGAAATTTTTACCCCATTTATGCGACGTCGCAACAAATTCAATTGTTCGTTCGCGCGGCACCGGATCAAGCGGCACCCAGAAGCTGACGGACTGGTCGCCTTCGACCAGATAATAAGGTTGGTCTTGATGCCACGGCGTCTTGACCGAATTGCCAGGCTCTTTGACCAGCACATGGTCGTGGAAAATCCGCGCGGTGTTTGACCCCATCAATTGGGCCGCGATCTTCGCCATGGGCGATTGCGTCACCAGCGCCTTGTAACCTTCAAATTGCGACCAGACACAATAATCCTGAAAGAACGGCGCGCTGCCATCGTCGGGGCGATACGTGCGTTCGCGGTAACTGGGATTGGCTTTATTTTGTTCAATCGCCTCCGAGACGCCTTCGACCCAGGGTTTAAAGAGCCCTTTGATCAATACGGCACCGTCGCGCTGAAAAGCGGTTATGGTTTCTGATTCCAGAGATTTGAATTCGTTGCTCATTCAACATTTCCTTCATTCATCATGGGCAGGTTCAGACCGTTTTCCTTGGCGCATTCAATGGCGATGTCATAGCCCGCATCGGCGTGACGCATGACACCGGTTGCCGGGTCGTTCCACAAAACCCGCTTGATGCGCTCGCCGGCATCCGCAGTACCATCGGCACAAATCACCATGCCCGCATGTTGGGAATAACCCATACCGACGCCGCCGCCATGATGCAGAGAAACCCATGTTGCGCCTGACGCTGTATTCAGTAATGCGTTCAGCAGCGGCCAGTCGGACACCGCGTCGGAGCCATCTTTCATCGCTTCAGTTTCGCGGTTGGGTGAGGCCACCGAACCTGAATCCAGATGATCGCGGCCAATTACAACCGGGGCAGACAATTCGCCTGACGCCACCATGTCGTTGAAGGCCAGACCAAGCTTGTCGCGGACCCCAAGCCCGACCCAACAGATGCGTGCCGGCAGGCCCTGAAATGCGATCCGCTCGCGCGCCATATCCAGCCAATTATGCAAATGGTGATCGTCGGGCAGCAGTTCTTTCACCTTGGCGTCGGTTTTATAAATATCCTCCGGGTCGCCGGAAAGCGCCACCCAACGGAACGGGCCGATACCGCGACAAAATAACGGGCGAACATAGGCTGGCACAAAGCCTGGAAAATCAAACGCATCCTTGAGACCCTCATCGAAAGCGACCTGGCGAATATTGTTGCCATAATCGAGCGTCGGGATGCCTGCATTCCAGAAATCCAGCATCGCCTGRACRTGAATTTTCATSGASGCGCAGGCSGCTTTCTCGACMGCTTTKGGATCRGWTTCRCGCTTTTGCCGCCATTCSCCCATKGTCCASCCYTGSGGCAGATAGCCGTTGAYKGGATCGTGGGCCGARGTTTGGTCKGTGACCATRTCCGGCCGGATRCCGCGCTTKACCAGTTCGGGAAAAATATCAGCAGCGTTGCCTAGCAATCCGACAGATTTGGCAACGCCTGCTTTTGTCCAGCGTTCGATTTTTTCCAGCGCCTCATCAAGGCTCGTTGCCTTTTCGTCGAGGTAACGCGAGCGCAGGCGGAAATCGATGCTTTCCTCGTTGCATTCAACTGCAAGCATACAGGCCCCGGCCATGACAGCGGCCAAAGGCTGTGCGCCGCCCATACCACCAAGGCCCCCGGTCAAAATCCATTTGCCCTTAAGGTCGCCGCCAAAATGCTGACGGCCAGCTTCCATGAAGGTTTCGTATGTGCCCTGCACGATGCCCTGAGACCCGATATAAATCCACGATCCCGCCGTCATCTGGCCGTACATCATGAGGCCTTTTTTATCGAGTTCGTTGAAATGGTCCCAATTGGCCCAGGCCGGAACCAGATTGGAATTTGCAATTAAAACACGCGGGGCTTCTTTGTGGGTGCGGAAGACGCCGACCGGCCTCCCGGATTGAACCAGCAGGGTCTCGTTTTCTTCGAGGGTTTTCAAAGTAGCGACGATTTTATCGAAATCATCCCAGGTCCGCGCTGCCCGGCCGATACCACCATAGACCACCAATTCGTGGGGGTTTTCAGCAACTTCGGCATCAAGATTGTTCATCAGCATCCGCAAGGGTGCTTCGGTAGACCAGTATTTGGCGTTCAGCTTTGAGCCGCGCGGGGCGCGAACTTCGCGGGTATTTTTCCTCGGATTGTCAGCCATTTTATCCCTCACACACTTTGCGCCATTTCACCGGCATAGTCATTCAAACCTTGCAGCAATTTTGCCAGATGGGGACGCAATTGATCCGCTAGATCTTCGCGGTAATTCCATGGCGCCACTTCATCCATATAGGTGCGCTGGGCCAGTTCCATCTGGATCGCATGCACACCTGTCTCAGGCTTGCCGTAATGGCGCGTGGTCCATCCGCCACGAAACCGGCCATTGACGACCGCATCGAAACCATCCGCCGCCTGGCAGGTGTCGGCGACGATTTTTTCTAATTCTGGAGCACAGGTCGCGCCGTCATTGGTGCCAATATTGAAGACCGGCAATTGACCCTCAAACAAATACGGAATGTCGGAGCGGATCGAATGGCAATCATAGAGGATCGCGATGCCGTGCAGCTGGCGGACCCGCACAATCTGCGCCGCCAATGCTGCATGATAAGGCTCATGATAGGTCTTGCGCCGGGCTTCGATCTCGTCGRKAYCMGGYTCKGCRCCATCGCGATAAATTTCCARGCCATCAAAATCCGTGARCGGGCACAGCCCGGTGGTGTTTTGACCCGGATAAAGCGACTGGCCGGTCGGGTCGCGGTTGGCGTCGATCACGTAGCGGTGGAAATTCGCAGCAACGATAGTCGCACCCTCAAGCAAGCCATCGTAAAGCTGCGTAATATGCCAATCGGTATCAGCAATTGCCTTGCCGGTATCGTTCAAAGAATTGCGAATATCGTCAGGGATGAACGTGCCGCCATGGGGCTGCCCCAGAATGATCGGGCTTGCGCCTTCAAAAATATCGACAGGCTTCATGTGCCTGTTCCCAATGATGGCAGCACGATATCGGGGACAGCATCCCGGACCTGGCCGTTGGTGACCAACGTGGCAGCTTTTTCCAGATCGTGAGCCATATATCTATCGGCTTCGAGTGCCGGGATTGTGCCGCGCACCATTGCGACGAGGTCACGCAGGGGCGCACTGGTTTTCAGCGGCGCTCGCATTTCCACGCCTTGTGTCGCAGTCAGCAACTCAATGGCGATGATCTGGGCAAGATTGGCATTCATGTCGTGGAGGCGACGGGCGGCGTGGCAGGCCATGGAGACATGGTCTTCCTGATTGGCACTTGTCGGCGTTGAATCCACAGAACAGGGCGCTGCCTTTTGTTTGTTTTCTGACATCAGGGCGGCGGAGGTGACTTCGGCGATCATGAAGCCTGAATTCAATCCGGCGTCTGGCGACAGAAAGGCCGGCAGGCCGGAATTCATGGCCGGGTCCACCAACATTGCGATCCGGCGCTGGGTAATCGAGCCAACTTCCGCAATCGCTAAAGCGATCTGATCTGCTGCGAAGGCCACCGGCTCGGCGTGAAAATTACCCCCCGACAGGATTTCGCCGTCTTCGCCCGCGATCAGCGGATTGTCGGTGACGGCGTTGGCTTCAATTGCCAACACGCCACCGGCGTGGCGCAATAATTCCAGGCACGCGCCCAACACTTGCGGCTGGCAACGCAGGCAATAAGGGTCTTGTACGCGCTCATCACCGTCGCGGTGAGATTCCCGGATTTCAGACCCCGCCATCAAATCCCGCAAAGTACGAGCGGCATCAATTTGAGCCTGGTGACCGCGCAAGAGATGCACCTCTTCGCGAAACGGGGCGGATGACCCCATCCCGGCATCTGTCGATAAAGCGCCTGTTGCCAGCGCCGATTGAAGCAGCAAATGAGTATCAAATAATGCCGCCAGCGCCAGCGCCGTTGAAATCTGGGTGCCGTTGATCAAGGCGAGACCCTCTTTGGCGATCAGAACCAATGGCGTGATCCCGGCCCGCTTCATCGCTGCGCCACCGCTCATGGTTTCGCCGTCAAAAATGGCTTCGCCTTCACCGATCAACACCGCGCCGATATGGGCAAGTGGTGCCAGATCGCCGGACGCACCGACCGACCCCTGCCCCGGCACAATCGGCGTCACGCCTTTTGCAAGCATGGCGCCAAGCGTCTCGATCAAGTGCAGCCGCACCCCGGATGCGCCGCGACCAAGCGACAGAATTTTAATTCCAATTGCGAGCCGGACGATTTTTCCGGGCAACGGATCGCCAACGCCGCTGGAGTGGGACAGGATAATGTTGCGTTGCAGAATTTCTGTTTTTTCAGGGGCGATGCGCACGCTTGCCAGTTTGCCAAAGCCGGTATTTATTCCGTAGACCGGGACATCGCCGCTAGCCGCTTTTTCAACAAAAGCGGCGGCGCGGTGGACCGCGTCGTGGCAATCGGGCGATAATTCTACCGTGAGATCACGGGTATAGATTTCGCGCAATTGGCGAAGCGTTACATTGCCCGGTGTGAGGGTTATGGATGTCATGCTGCCTCCACTTGCCAAATGCGCATATGCAGCGGGTTCAGCCCGATATTATAGGATAGCTCGGCTGGATGTTCGATGTCCCAGACCGCCAATTTGGCAATTTTGCCGGGTGCGATTTCGCCCTGACTTTCATGAATTCCTAAAGCCGCAGCGGCGTTGCGGGTGATCCCGGCCAGCGCCTCTTCCGGTGTCATCCGAAACAGCGTGCACGCCATATTCAGGATCAACAGCAACGATGTTACCGGCGAAGACCCGGGGTTGCTGTCAGTTGCCAGAGCTATTTTGATATTGTGCTCACGAAAGAGGTCCACCGGCGGCACTTTAGTTTCGCGCAGCACATAAAACGCGCCGGGCAGAATAACCGCCACCGTATTCGCCAATGCCATTGCCCGAACGCCATCCTCATCAAGATATTCCAGATGGTCGGCAGAAAGTGCGCCAAAACCTGCCGCCATTGTGGTGCCGCCAAGGTTGGATAATTGCTCGGCGTGGATTTTTACGGGCAGACCCAGCACGGCGGCGGTTTTAAAAACACGCGCCACTTGTTCTGGTGAAAAAGCAATTCCCTCGCAAAACGCATCGACCGCGTCAACCAAACCTTCAGCGGCCGCTTTGGGGAGCGCCTCGTTGCAGACCATGTCGATATAGGCATCGGCTTTGCCGGAAAATTCAGCGGGCAAAGCATGGGCACCGAGGAATGTGGTTTTCACGCTTAAGGGCCGCACCTCGCCGATGCGCCGCGCAACGCGCAACATGCGCATCTCGGTTTCAACATCGAGACCGTAGCCAGATTTAATCTCGATTGTCCCGACCCCCTCGCTTATCAGGCGATCCACGCGGGGCAAAGCCGCTGCCAGCAAAGTATCTTCGCTTGCGGCCCTTGTGGCCTTGACGGTCGATACAATACCGCCACCGGCTTTGGAAATATCTTCGTAGCTCGCGCCCTCAAGACGCATCTCGAATTCGCGTGCCCGATTGCCGCCATAGACAATGTGCGTGTGGCAATCGATCAGGGCGGGGGTGATCAGGCGGCCATCCAGATCGTGGGCTGGTAGCCTCGCCGCGCCTTCAGGCAAAGCGCTTTTTTCACCAACCCAGACAATGCGACCGGTTTCGATCATCACCGCGCCATTATCGATTAAGCCATACGGGACCGGCCCGCTGGTCATGGTGGCGACGCGGGCATTCACAAGAACGCAATTACCGTATTCACCGGCGGATTGTTCCACCAGCACCTCCCATGGCTCTCCCGGTTGCTTCAGCTCTCTGACGCTTTGGCTGATTTTTCCGGTTTTTCTGGACTTATCGTAGAACTCAATTATTATTATGTCCATACATAATAAAATGCCTGAGGATAAACGATGACCATTCTCCGTGCCCGACACGCGCTCCTGCCCGATGGCTGGGCACAAAATGTTGAGGTCATGATCGCGCCTGATGGACGCATCGGGTCCGTTACCTCAGGCCCGAATGAAACCGATTCCGGAGACAGCCAACAGGTCGGCATCCTGTTGCCAGCGATGGCCAATTTGCACAGTCATTCGTTTCAGCGGGCGATGGCGGGGCGCACAGAGTTTCGCATGGCCGGACGCGACAG
>JAESRU010000009.1 GCA_016764455.1 Hyphomicrobiales bacterium
AGGTTTCGGTGAGGCCATAAACATGGGTGACGGTAAAGCCGGCATCGGCCATGCCAGCGAGCACGGCTTCAGGCGGTGGTGCGGCGGCGGTGATGAAATTCACATTTCGCTCGATCTTGCGTTTTTCACTATCCGGCGCGTTCAACAAAATCGACATGACAATCGGCGCGCCGCAAAGATGGGTTACCTTGTTGTCAACGATGGCATCATAAATTGCGTCTGCCCGGACCCAGCGCAGGCAAACATGGGTGCCTGCCTGGATCGGGACCGTCCAGGGGAAGCACCAGCCGTTGGCATGGAACATCGGAAGGGTCCAGAGATAGACATGTTTTTTCCCCATGCCGCCGGAAATTACGTTTGAATATCCYRTCAARGCKGCGCCGCGGTGATGAYTRACCACRCCCTTSGGRTTGCCGGTGGTGCCGGAKGTGTAATTGAGCGARATYGMRTCCCATTCATYKTCTGGCGGYGACCAGGSAAATTCCGGATCKCCATCYTTGATGAAGGTTTCATAATCAGTTTCGCCGAGCAGCTCGCCGGTCTGGGGGAATTCCAGGTCGTCATAATCAATCACTGTCGGATTTACCTTGGCGATCGAGAGCGCTTCTTTCGCGATTTCTGCATATTCGCGGTCGATGAAAAAAACCTTGCTTTCGGCATGATCCAATTGGAACGCCAAAGTGGCGGCATCAATCCGGGTATTGATGGAATGCAGAACCGCACCCATCATCGGCACGCCGTAATGAACTTCCAGCATGGGGGGGGTGTTGGCCAGCAGGACAGACACCGTGTCGCCTTTGCCGATACCATGTTTTGTCAGCGCTGAAGCCAATTGCCGCGACCGGGCGTAATAGCTTTCATATGTAGTCTTCTGCTTGCCGTGGATGATGGCCACCGTATCAGGGAACACTTTAGCAGCGCGTTCCAGATGCCAAATCGGCGTCAATTGCTGATAATTGGCGGGGTTTTTGTCCAGATGCTGATCGTAGATGCTCATGATTTTCCTGTTCGGCAAGGATGTAGTTTGTCGCAAGCTATCTAATCATCAATTTCAGCGCAATCTATTATGATTCACGTCAGGACAATATTGAAATAGCGCCATCCCAGACCAGTTTGAGGGCTACAACGAAAACCAGAATATATGCGATCCGGTAAAATGGTTCCGCAGGGACATGACGCACAAGCCAGATGCCAACGAACATGGCGATTGCCGCGAAAGGTATCAGCACGATCGATGTGGCCAGATTTTCTGCGCTGAACAGCCCCAGGGCAAAATATGGAACAACTTTCAAGGCGTTGACGGCCGCAAAAAATACGACCGATGTGCCCGCATACAGAACCGGGCTCAAGCGCTGGGGCAAAAGATACATTTGCAGAGGTGCGGACCCGGCGTGACTGATGAAACTTGTGAACCCGCCAACCGCGCCCCAGAAATAGCCAGCAACCCGTCCTGGTGGGCGTCTGGTCTTGCCGGTATGCTGGCCCATCCAGTGATCGAGCGTAAAGACAAGCGCGATCAACCCGACAATCAAACGCACCATCGCCTCACTGACAATGGAGGCTGCCATCCATCCGACAATGATGCCGATGACYGCYGCCGGGATCAATATAATAAGYGCCCKGCGATSAAATTCGCGTCGGTAAGCGACCAGTCCGATCATGTCCATTACGATCAGGATTGGCAGCAGGATCGCGGCAGCTTTGATCGGTGATATTGCGAGCGCCATCAGGGGCACCCCGATCATGGCAATGCCGCCGCCAAAGCCAGACTTTGACAAGCCGACCAACAATACCGCCGGGATCGCCAGGGTATAGAACCAGGGGTCAGTGATCATTGAAAAAGGGGCCGCGCTGAATGGTAGGTTGAAATGCTGCTGCCATTTTTGACCTTTTATACGCCCGGTTACCAGCCTAAAGTCGAATGTAGATAGGCTTGCAACCTGGCCAGATGAAATGGTCTCTATCCCTAGCTGCGCTATGAAGTTTTTGGAGATATGAAAAATATGACCAGTCGGTATTACGAAGTCTACGATTCCTGGAAAAAAGATCCTGAAGGATTTTGGGCAGAGGCCGCCGGGGAGATCGACTGGTACAAGCCGTGGGACAAGGTTTTTGACGCCGATGCCGGGGTCTATGGCCGCTGGTTTGTGGGCGCGGAATGCAACACTTGTTACAATTGTCTGGACCGCCATGTGGAAGCCGGGCGCGGCGATCAGGCGGCGCTGATCTATGACAGCCCGATTACCGACAGCAAAAGAACCTACAGCTATAACGAGACACTTGATGAGGTGGCATGCCTGGCAGGTGTGTTGCGCGACATGGGCGTTGGCAAGGGTGACCGGGTTATCATCTATATGCCGATGATTGCCGAAGCCGCGTTCGCGATGTTGGCCTGTGCCCGTATCGGGGCTGTTCATTCGGTTGTGTTTGGCGGGTTTGCTGCAAAAGAATTGGCGACCCGGATCGATGATTCTGAACCGGTCGCGATTATGTGCGGGTCGTGCGGTGTGGAACCAAATCGGGTGGTTGCCTACAAGCCGCTACTGGATGAAGCGATCGAGATTGCTACCCACAAACCAAAATCCTGTCTGGTGTTTCAGAGGGATATGCAACGGGCTTCAATGATTGACGGGCGCGATGTGGATTGGGCCGTAGCTGTTGATGGCGTTCGCAAAGCCGGCACCCAGGCTGATTGTGTGCCGGTTGCCGCTACCGACCCGCTTTATGTGTTGTACACGTCAGGCACGACCGGCATTCCCAAGGGCGTTGTCCGCGACAATGGCGGCCATATGGTGGCGCTCAAATGGACCATGTTCAATATGTACGGCATCGAGCCGGGGGAGGCCTATTGGGCGGCGTCCGACGTTGGCTGGGTGGTTGGTCACTCATACATTGTGTATGCGCCATTGCTTCATGGCTGCACGACGATTCTGTTCGAAGGCAAACCCGTCGGGACGCCAGACGCCGGCGTCTTCTGGCGGGTGATTGAAGAGCATGACGTGGTTGCTCTCTTCACGGCGCCAACTGCATTTCGGGCGATTAAAAAAGAAGATCCGGACGGCAAGTTGATCGGGCAATATGACCTGTCGAAATTCAGGACCCTGTTTCTGGCGGGCGAACGGTCTGACCCAGATACCCTTGAATGGGCGGAAAACCTGCTCAATGTGCCAGTGATTGATCATTGGTGGCAGACGGAAACCGGGTGGACGATTGCCGGCAATCCGGTTGGTCTTGGTCTCCTGCCGGTCAAGCATGGCTCACCAACTGTTGGGCTGCCGGGTTGGGAATTACAGGTTGTGGATGAAAATTCTAACCCTATGCCAACAGGCGAGATGGGGGCAGTTGTTGTCAAAATGCCTTTGCCGCCTGGATGTCTGCCGACGCTGTGGCAAAATGACGAACGGTTTTCGGAGAGCTATCTGTCAACTTTCCCGGGGTTTTTCGAGACGTCCGATGCAGGCTATATGGATGAAGATGGCTATATCTACATCATGGCGCGCACCGACGATATCATCAACGTGGCCGGGCATCGCCTCTCCACAGGCGGCATGGAGGAAGTGTTGGCAAGCCATCCTGACGTTGCCGAATGCGCGGTGGTTGGTATTGCGGACAAACTCAAGGGGCAAATTCCAGCGGGGTTTCTTGTGCTGAAATCCGGCGTCAATCGCGACCCTGCGGAAATTGAAAAAGAAGCCGTCAAACTGGTCCGCGATAAAATTGGCCCGGTAGCGGCGTTCAAATTGGCCATGATCGTTCAGCGATTGCCCAAAACMAGRTCKGGCAAGATATTGCGCCARACCATGCGCAARCTTGCYGAYGGRGATGATTTCAAYGTYCCGGCRACGATCGATGATCCKGCAATTCTKGATGAGATTGGCGAAGTGATGAAAGAYMGGGGTMTYGTTGGYTGAACCGGGTATGYTGRCAAWAACCGGATTGACCYTGGTCAAGGGCSCTTKYKYGRSTTTGTGYRAAACTGAGCACTAAATCCCGGTCGGCATAGCCGTACCGAATGGAAGACTGAAACATACCGGCAAAAGAGCAAGCGAGGCGAGCAAATGGCAGATGTAGCAAAATTTGAAAAGCAACTTTTGGCCCGCAAAAAGGAACTTGAGCAGCGGCTCCAGGGAATCGAACACGACCTTGATGAACCCATGAGCAAGGACATTGAAGACCGGGCCACAGAACGCGAAGGCGACGAGGTGCTGGAAAGCATGGGCAATGTGGGTCTTGACGAGCTGGAAGCCATTGATGCGGCTCTGGAGCGGGTCAAGAAGGGAACTTTCGGCGACTGTGTGTCTTGCGGAGAACCTGTATCCGAAGCCCGGCTTGAAACTGTGCCGACTGCCACCCTGTGCCGCAATTGCATGTAATTTTGACGCGGGTATGGTCTGACTTTCGCCGATGCCGTAATCTGGCGTTTGGCTCATGACAGCGCAGGGAGGTGTTTATGTCACTCAAGGGTAAAGTTGCAATTATTACCGGCGGCGGCCGGGGCATTGGTTTGGCTTGCGCGCGTCGGTTTGCCGACGACGGGGCAAAAATTGTTATCGCTGACATCGATGAAGAAATTGGCGCAAGCGGCCTTGAAGAACTTAAAGAACTGGGCGCGGACGCTATTTTTGTCGCTTGCGATGTGGGGGATCGGCTCGATGTCCGGAACCTGATCACCGCGACGCTGGAAGCATTTGGCTCGATTGATATTCTGGTCAACAATGCCGGGATCATTGTTGCTGGCAGTTTTCTTGAACTCGAAGAAGAAGATTTCGACCGGGTGTTGCGGGTCAATCTCAAGGGTGGATTCCTGGTCGGTCAGGCAGTGGCCCGGCAAATGGTGGCCCAGGTTGACGCCGGCGGTGAACCCGGCGCCATTGTGAATATGTCGTCAGTCAATGCGGTGTTTGCGATCCCCAATCAGGTGCCGTATTCGGTCTCCAAGGGCGGCGTCAACCAATTGACGCGGGTTATGGCCCAGGCGCTTGCGTCTTACGGTATTCGGGTCAACGCGATCGGGCCTGGCAGTATCATGACTGATATGCTGGCAACCATTACCACCGACAAAAAGGCACGCAATATGGTGCTATCGCGTACCCCACTCGGGCGCATTGGCGAGCCTTCTGAGATTGCGTCGGTAGCAGCCTTTCTGGCGTCGAGTGATGCAAGCTATATTACCGGCCAGATCATATATCCGGACGGTGGACGGCTTGGGTTGAATTACACCGTCCCGGTTCACGACGACGATTAAAACGGCGCTGGATATTGCGTTCTTGACAACATCCATTATTAGGTCAGTATTAGTTACCTAATTAATGCGAGACTGCACGATGCAATTCATACTGACATTACTGGCTTTTCTTTTGCCGATTACGCTTAGCCCCGGTCCTGCAACCATTGCGTTGGCGAGTACCGGAATGAATCACGGTTTTGTGCGGTCCATGCCGTTTTTCTGTGGATTGTACATGTCGGCGATTGTGGTGGCGATTGCAGGCGGGTTGGGCCTGAATGAAATATTGCTCTCAAGCCCGGTGGCTTTTGCCATCATTCGCTATGCGGGCATCAGCTATATTCTCTATCTGGCCTGGAAGCTGTTTCGTGCCCGGCCACAAGTAGAGGGTGATAATCCGGTCAGCTACGGGTTTCTGGACGGCATTTTGCTAACCGCGTTAAATCCGAAATATTATGTCCTGATCACTGTATTTTTCAGTCAGTTTTTGAAACCGGGTGAAGGTGATCTTGTTAAATTGCTATTTGGGCTGGGGTTGATCTTGCTGGGTTCACAAACAATATGGCTCAGCATTGGTGTTGGATTGCGCCCGCTACTCAAATCCGAGMGGGCGCTTCGTATCCAGACAACCATTTTCGGYATCATGCTGGCGATGGTGGCCGTTTATCTGYTGGTCAAAGACGGCTTTTAGAAAGTTGCAGCAGAGAAATTATTCCTTGCCGGCTTCGTCTTTGGAATCTTCCAGATTGTCTTTCAGAGTTTTCAGCTTGGCAAAAACAGAATCTGCATCCAGCTCTTCTTCGGCGTCTTCAGCCTCGGTTTGAGCGTCTGCATTTTCTGCCTTATCAAGACTGGCGAAAACCTCACTAGCGTCTGGGACACTTTCCACATTTGATGCCGTAGGGCCGACCAGTGGAGCAGGTGCAGCGTCGGCAATCGCCCGTTCCGCGGGGGTCAGCGTAATGCTTTCACCGGTAATGCCTGCGGCTTTGTCCTGTGCCAGTTTTTCACGATCTGCCCGCTCGCCGGCTTTTCGTACGACTGCATCCAGATTGATCTGGGTACTCAGACCCAATCCAACCGGATCAGCGGCAACCAGGTTGGCTGAATTCCAATGGGTGCGTTCCCGAATGGCCTGGATGGTCGGTTTGGTTGTGCCCACTAGCCTGATGATTTCAGAATCGCGCAATTCAGGATGATATCGCAGCAACCAAAGGATGGCGTTGGGACGATCCTGGCGGCGGGAAAGAGGTGTGTAGCGCGGGGTTTTACGCCGCGCAATTTCTGGTATTTCAACCTTCGGTGCGGATAATTTTAACCGGTATTCGGAATTATCCTGACCTTTTTCGATCTCAGCACGGGTCAATTGCCCCTTGCCGATCGGGTCAAGCCCGAGGATTCCCTGGGCTACATCGCCGTCAGCGATGCCTTTCACTTCCAGTTCGTGAATATCGCAAAAATCGCCAATTTGCGAAAAAGTCAGTGATGTGTTGTCGACCAACCAAACGGCAGTCGCCCTGGGCATTAGCAGCATGCTCGACATGCGAATTCCTCCATCCGTTCGCCTCAAATGGGAAGCGAGGGCTCAAATTCAAAATGTGTTGAATTGGCGTTGATATACGCTCAACCGGTTATTTACGCAATCGCTTCCCGCATTTATCCTGAAATAAATCTGCGATCGATATTTAATGTTTTCAGACAGGTCACGCAACTTCCAACATGATCTTTCCGATATGCTTGCTGGTTTCCATCCGCTCATGCGCTGCCACTGCATTTTCCAGTGGATATGTGGAATCCATGACCGGGCGAATCGATCCGTTTTCGATCAACGGCCAGACCTGGTCTTCAAGCTCGGCTGCGATCTGGCCTTTGAATTCAAGAGACCGGGGGCGCAGGGTTGAACCGGTATGGACAAGGCGTTTGATCAAAAGCGGGGTGATATTCACGTCCGTTTGGGCGCCGCGCAAAAATGCGATCTGGATGATCCGGCCTTCAACAGCGGCTGCGGCGTAATTGCGCTCCACATAATCTCCGCCCACCATATCCAGAATGACATCGGCACCATGGCCATCGGTTGCGGCCATGACGGCTTCAGGGAAGTCTTCTTCCATATAATTGATAGCCCGCTCGGCGCCGAGCTTGAGGCAGAAATCACATTTTTCAGCGGAGCCTGCCGTGGTGATAACTTTGGCTCCAAAGGCTTTGGCCAATTGGATCGCTGTAGTTCCGATCCCGGACGTGCCGCCATGGACCAGAAATGTCTCACCGCTTTTCAAGCCGCCGCGCTGGAACACATTGTGCCAGACGGTGAAAAATGTTTCGGGGATGGCGGCAGCTTCCATCATGGAAAGGTTGGACGGGATCGGCATGGCGCTGCGTTCATCAACGGTGCAATATTGCGCATAGCCACCGCCAGCGGTGAGGGCACATACTTTGTCTCCGATTTTGAAACGGCTGGTGCCGTCGCCGGTCGCGACAATTGTCCCGCTAATTTCAAGCCCCGGCAGGTCGGAAGCGTCTTTGGGAACCGGGTACAGGCCACGGCGTTGTAGAATATCGGGGCGATTGACCCCAGCCGCTTCCACCTGGACCAGAATTTCACCGGATTTTGGAACCGGCACGGCACGTTGTTCAGGTTTCAGCACTTCAGGGCCGCCAGGCTCGGAAATGGCGACAGCGGTCATGGTATCGGGAATTGTTAAGGACATTGCGGCTCCAGATTATGTTTTTCTTTGTGTATAAAGCGCTGAGGCGTGGCCAGCAAAGGGAAAATCACATGAGTGATAAAACGCATTAACCGAAAATTAGGGATATTAAGGCTAACATAACCTTATCCAGACATCTGGATCGAGTGGCTCCTGTCACTCTGTTTGACGCCTCCCTGTTAACTCACTTGGGCCGCCTYTTTAGGCGGCTCTTTTTTTTATGCTATAATGGCCGGGTTCAAAGGCTCTTTGRGCAATTTTGTCTGATGCHGGACGGGCGGATTTATCTGGTCCGGTATTTGCAGGTGTTCAGGCAAGACATCAGTCAATTGCCAATTTGTGTTTCAAATCGGTATTGGCAGGTTCGAATCGATCAAATTGTATCGAACTGGGTCAGTGTATTGGTAGTGTAAATTRGTAGCGTAATGAGTGGAGTGAGTATGTCAGAAACAATTCGGTTTGTGGAGAAGTACACGGATTCCAACCAGTTCAAGCAGCTTTTCGAAGAAGGCATGAACTTGGTGGAGGAAACTGCAAATTATCTTGACGGTGATGGGCGCAAGGAATCGCGCGCGCTTTCACGGATTGCGTCCCTCAATTACGCCACTGAAAGCATGCGGCTTACCACAAGGCTGATGCAGATCGCGTCCTGGTTGCTGTTGCAGCGCGCGGTCAATGAGGGCGAACTGACATTTGACGAAGCCCAGGGTGAAAAGCACAAGGTTCGCCTGCGCCAACATTCACAGGCCAATGTGGAAAGTGAAGATTTTGCTGAAATGCCGGATACGCTACAACAACTGGTTCTTCGCAGTTTCTCGCTAAACGACAGGGTGCGGAATGTGGAGCGGATGTTGCGCTCTGAAACCGGTGCTGGCGTCGAGACCCAAGTCAACAGGGTTCAAGGCGACATTAATCGCATTGAGGATGCCTTCAAGGCATCGCTTTCCAACTAAAATTCCCAAAAACTGGAATAAAGTCTAGCTGCCGAGCAGGCCTTCATACTTCTTGTTGAAGCGGCTCAGGCGGCCACCACGGTCGATCAGGTGCTGGCTGCCGCCAGTCCATGCCGGGTGGGTCTTGGGGTCAATATCCAGCGTCAGGCGATCGCCTTCACTACCCCATGTAGAACGGGTCTGGTATTCTGTGCCATCTGTCATTACGACGGTAATCGAATGATAGGCGGGGTGAATTTCTTTTTTCATAATCTTTAGCCTGCAAAAATAATTGTGATCAATCTGTGTTTACGCAAATGCTATCTTTCGCATTGCGGCAACAGACGTTAAATTCGCGCGATCCTATAGCGCAGCCTGAGGGCTGGGACAAGGGCAAACGCACATTTCTGTGGTGGAATATTATTCTATGGTTGAAGAAACGGGAACCCCTGAGCGAAAGAATAGCAAACGGCTWGGRCCTTTGCGGGTRCTTTTGCCYTATATTCTGCGYCAYAAATTCCAGCTTTTCCTGGCCCTGTTTTTTCTGGTTGTTGCCGCTGGTGCGACTTTGGCCATTCCGCTTGCGGTGCGCCGGGTAATTGATTTTGGTTTTTCCAGCGAAAACCGGGAATTGATCAATGTCTATTTCAGCACGATGTTGCTGGTGTCGGCGGCTTTGGCGGTATCCAGCGCGGCGCGATATTATTTTGTCAACTGGCTCGGAGAGCGGGTGGTCGCTGATTTAAGAAGCGGCGTGTTTGATCATCTGCTTGGCCTCAGCTCGGCGTTTTTTGATAAAACCCGCTCTGGTGAAATCCTGTCCAGACTGGCTGCAGACACAACCCAGATTAAGGCGGCGGTCGGTTCCAGCGCATCCATTGCGCTCAGAAATACATTTCTGATGGTCGGGGCAATGGCCATGATGATTTATACCAGCGGCAAATTGAGCGCGATGGTGTTGGCGGTCATTCCTCTGATCGTGTTGCCATTGGTGGGGTTCGGGCGTTCGGTCCGGCGGCGGTCGCGGATCGCGCAAGATACCCTTGCCGATGCAACGGCCTATGCCGGCGAGCATATTAGTGCCATCCGCACGGTCCAGGCGTTCAACAATGAAGGGGTGATCAGAGATCGGTTCACCAATGCTGTGGATAATGCGTTTGCAGCGGTATTGGCTTCCAGTCAGGCACGGGCGTTTTTGACGGCCGGTGCGATTTTCCTGATATTCACCAGCATTGTCGGCGTTCTATGGTACGGAGCGCAAGAGGTCATTGACGGACGATTGACCGGCGGGACCCTTAGCCAATTTCTGCTTTACGCCGTATTCGCTGCCTCTTCGATGGGGCAATTGAGCCAGGTTTGGGGCGAAGTGCAACAGGCCGCAGGCGCAGCGGAGCGGCTGTCTGAATTGCTCAATATTGAATCTGAAGTGCCTTTACCGGCCAATCCAAAAACATTGCCAGACCCGGCAAAGGGCGCCGTAACATTTGCCAATGTCTCATTCTCGTATCCGGGCCAGCCGGAACGGCCTGTTCTGGAAAACCTGGATTTTGAAATAAAACCGGGCGAGACGGTGGCAATTGTCGGCCCATCGGGGGCCGGGAAATCCACTCTGTTCCATTTGTTGCTGCGCTATTACGACACGATATCGGGAAAAGTTCTGGTGGATGGTGTTGCGATCGACGAGGTCATGCCGGCTGATTTGCGCGAACGTCTGGCATTGGTGCCACAGGATTCCGCGATATTTGCCGCGAGCATTTCCGAGAATATCCGATTTGGAAAACTGGGCGCTGATGATGATGCCGTGATGGCAGCAGCGCAGGCGGCGCACGCCCATGAGTTTATTGAGAAAATGCCGGGCGGATATGACGCCATGGTGGGCGAGCGCGGTGTGACCTTGTCTGGTGGCCAGCGTCAGCGGATCGCCATAGCGCGKGCCATTTTGCGGGATGCGCCGATCCTGCTGCTTGATGAGGCTACCAGCGCGCTGGATGCCGAAAGYGAGACGCTGGTGCAAAARGCGCTTGAAAAAYTGATGAAAGATCGCACCACCCTGGTGATCGCGCATCGGTTGGCGACGATCCAGAATGCGGACCGGATTTTGGTTATGGATGAAGGTCGGATTGTTGAAGAAGGGACGCATGCCAGTCTCAGGCGCAAGAAGGGGCTTTATAGCCGGCTTGCAGCTTTGCAATTTGAAGGCCGGGACGCCGCCGAATAACAATTGAAACCCAGATCAGCGCTCTGTGAGTTTCAGTTCGATCCGGCGGTTGCGGCGAAAGGCGGCTTCGGTGCCGCTTGTATCAATCGGTTGAAATTCSCCAAATCCAGCAGCGACCAGCCGGTTGGCGGGAACCCCGCTGGCGATCAGGTTTTGAACAACGGCGATGGCGCGGGCGGATGACAATTCCCAGTTGGAGGGAAATCTGGACGACTGGATCGGGCGGGTATCGGTATGGCCGTCGACCCGCAAAACCCAATTTATTTCCGGCGGAATTTCTCCACCAAGTTCGATCAACGCCGCCGCCAAAATAGCGAGCTCGGTCCGCCCTGCATTATTCACGTTGCTGGCGCCGGACCCGAACAGAACTTCGGATTGGAAGACAAACCGGTCGCCGACAATTTCTATATCCGCCCGCTGGCTAAGGATCGTGCGCAACCGTCCGAAAAAATCKGAGCGGTAACTGGCCAGTTCCTGTACCCGYTGGGCGAGCGCGATGTTCAGACGTTGCCCAAGATTTGCGATCTGGTTTTGGCTTTCGCTGTTGCGGCTTTCGCTGACATCCAGAGCCGATTCAAGCGAACCAAGCTGGCGACGCAGCGCCGCGATCTGCTGGTTCAGAAGTTCAACCTGGGCCAATGCCCGAACAGTGACGCTTTGTTCTTCGTCCAGTTCCAGCGTGAGGGCGGATAGTCTGTTCTCGGCGTTCTCACCTCCAGCGCGTTCAGAATCTATCAGGCCCTGAAGCGAACTGCGTTCTGATTCTGAAGATACAAGACTGTCCTGCAAGGCGGCCAAATTCTCTTCGATGCCGCGCGTCCCGGCGCGCTCCAAAGCAAGCAATTCAGATAGCTCGGCAATTTCACTGTTCAGCCGCCCGAGGATGGTGTCCTTGCCAGAAATTTCCTGGTTCAAATAAAATTGCGTCACCATGAAAATCGAAAGCAGAAAAATGATGACCAATAGCAATGACGCCATGGCATCGACAAATCCGGGCCAATAATCGGCACTTGTAGTGGTTCKTCTGTTGCGGGCTAGGGCCATTGAAATCAGCGCTTGGTTTTTCCGCCGGGCGGCGGGGCCAGACGCTCAAGGGCGTTCTTGATGTCGGCTTGCTGTTCTGATTGCGCTTCGACCCAGTCGCGGATCAATTGTTGTTCTGAGCGCATATGCTGGACCAGGGATTGTACCCCTTCGGCCAGAGACGCCATGGCGGCGGTTGCGTTTTCGCTGGGGGCGGCATCCGCGCCCGCTCTGTTGGCCTGGATCAAACTGGCCGCGATCTGGTCCAGGCTTGCCTGGACGCTGGCCATGGAGCTTGTTTCAACTGGTTGCGGTGTACGGGACATTGCTTCCAGGGAAATTGAAGTAACCGAGGATAGCCAGTCTTYAAGGCCCGTATAAAACCGGTTTTGGGCCTGGCCCGCTTGGAGGTCGAGAAAGCCCAGAATGAGCGACCCGGTGAGACCAAACAGGGAGGATGAAAATGCGGTGCCCATGCCGGACAGGGGCGCTTGCAGGCCGGAGCGCAATTCTTCAAAGACGACGCTTGAATTGCCGCTGCCAGCATCGAGCGAATTGATGGTGTCGCCGACCGAGGTTACGGTCTCCAGCAATCCCCAAAAAGTACCGAGCAGGCCAAGAAAGACCAGCAGTCCGATCAGGTAACGCGAAATATCGCGGGCCTCATCAAGCCGCATGGCGATGGAATCGAGCAGAGAGCGCATGGTCGCCGCTGAAATTGACATTTGCCCGATCCGGTCGCGCAGCATGGTTGCCATCGGGGCCAGCAATTTTGGTGTCCGGGCAACCTCAATGCCGGGATCGGCGATCCTGAAACCATTGACCCAGCCAACCTCGGGAAACAGGCGGATCACCTGCCTGAAACTATAGGCGATACCAATGAAAAGAACGCCGATGATCAGCCCGTTCAGAAACGGGTTGGACATGAAGGCGTCTTTGAGTTGAGGAGAAAGGATCAGCCCAAGAAAAATCGAGATGATGAGAAATACGATCATACGCCAGAGAAAGGTCTGGGGGCTTGATAGTTTTTGAGTTTCTATTTGCACACTATAAGGTTCCGGTCCGCCAATCGGATATTTAGAGATATCGCGAAATGGAACCGAAAAGAACCATCAATTTCATGGTAATTTTATGAACTGGGGAAAATCTCTATTTTAATTGTGCTGTTAACTGGTCTCAATCGGGGCGCGGGCTTTGGTCAAAAGCTTGTATAGATCCCTGTGAATAGGTTCGTTGCCAGCGATTATGTTGCCGGTTTCCAGCATGGATTGGCGATTCTTATCGTCAGTTACAATGCCGCCAGCTTCGCGCACCAGCAATATTCCAGCCGCTGTATCCCACKGCATCAAGCCGTTTTCCCAATAGCCATCGCAGCGCCCGGCCGCGACGAAAGCCAGATCAAGGGCCGCTGACCCGGTGCGCCTAATCCCGGCGACGCGCGGCATGATGCTTGCGAGTTCGCGGATGGCAACCGCATGGTCGCCGCGCTGGCGGTGGGGAATGCCGCAGGTAACGATGGAATCTGCCAGATTGCTACGGCTGGCAACGCGGATACGGCGATCGTTCAAATAAGCGCCGGCACCGCGTGAGGCGGTATATAATTCATCYGTTAYGGGGTTGAAAACCAGCCCGGCTTCCAGAACRCCGTCGCGTTCCAGAGCRATCGAAATYGCRAAATGCGGAAAGCCATGCAGRAAATTTGTWGTSCCRTCGAGCGGRTCAATGATCCAGCGGTGGGTCTTGTCGGTGCCWGGTGTYGCGCCGCTYTCTTCCGCCAGAATTGGRTAGCCCGGKCGGGCTTTCTGYAATTCYTCGATGAGGGTTTCTTCGGCYTTGCGGTCGGCGGCRGAGACAAAATCTGCCGGTCCTTTGACCGAAACCTGGAGGTTTTCAACTTCGCCAAAGTCTCTGGCTAACGTGCGCGCTGCTTTGCGGGCAGCGGCGACCATAACATTTAAGAGTGCGGAACGGGCCATTGGTTTCTCGGTGCTTTATWTGGAATTAATCGGCGCGACGCACGTATGTGATCTCGTTGGTATCAACGATAATMTTTTCACCTACATTGATGAAGGGAGGGACCATAACCCGGACCCCGTTTTCCATCATGGCGGGCTTGTACGAAGATGATGCGGTTTGGCCTTTGATCACTGGTTCGGCTTCGGTTACTTCGAGGGTCACGTGATCAGGCAGGCTGATGCCAATCGGCGTCTCTTCAAAACTTTCGACTTTCACATTCATGCTTTCCTGTAGAAAAGCAGCGCGCTCGCCAACAAAATCCTTATCCAGTTCAAGCTGTTCGAAATTTTCAAGGTCCATGAAAACAAGGAGATTGTCCTGGGCATACAGGAATTGATATTCTTTCTGCTCAAGGCGGACGCGCTCGACGGTTTCTGACGAACGGAAACGCTCGTTCAATTTTGAACCGGTCAGAACATTTTTGAGTTCAGCCTGCGCGAAAGCGCCACCTTTGCCAGGTTTAACATGCTGGAGTTTGACCGCGACCCAAAGCTCACCCTTGTGCTGGATTACATAGCCCTGGCGGATTTCATTGCCGTTGATTTTCATAAATTTTGCCGTCGAATGAAGATTAAAAATTGATACTCTGGAGCATTTCCAAAGCTGGGCATGGAAGTGCACCATTATAGCGATTGGCGCAAGGGCCGGGCCGGACTAATTGTACTTCATGTGGGGCGATATTCGGCGGCGGTCTTTGCTGCTTCTTCCTGAACTTCGTCTGGCAGAGATTGTACAAAGCCGTCGAGCCAGGTATCGCTGGCGCCGAGCCCTTTTGAAATCAGGTGCCAGGTGGCAGCTTCAAGAGTGTTGAATTCGACCCCTCGTCCAAATGCATATAGTTTTGCTATCCGGTTGGCAGCGATTGCATTGCCGCGCTGGGCCGAGCGTAAAATCCAGGCGGCTCCAGTGGCCTCATCGGCCTGTACGCCGCGTCCCTTGAAGACCATGATGCCATATTCAAGTTCAGCAATCGGATGTGCGCCCAGCGCCGCTTTGCCCATCCAATAGGCAGCTTTCACTTCATCCAGCGAGACGCCGTCGCCGGTCGTATAGAGCGCGGACATATCATATTGCGCCTCCACGATGCCGCTGATGGCGCTGGCTTCCATGATCCGGGCTGCACGGGCAGAATCGCGTGGGCGCAGATCGCCAGCCAGCAATATCAAGGCGAAGTTATATTGAGCTGTGGCATGGCCCTGTTCGGATGATTTTTCAAAATAATCAGCTGCAAGGCCAGTATCGACCGGGACGCCATCACCCTTGCCATACATGACGCCGATGGCAAACTGGGCTTCAGCATCGCCTGAATCTGCGGCGCGCCGATACCATTGGGCGGCCATAACCAGGTCGCGATCAACGCCAAGGCCCTGAATATACAATTCGCCAAGCAGGGTTTGTGCGGCGGCATTGCCGGCCTCTGCCTGTTCGCTGGCGAGCCGGTACGCGTCCATATATTCGCCGCGCTGGTARGCAGCATAMGCGGCATCTCCCGGCTGGACCGGGATCAGGCTGGAACGGATGCCTGGGACTTCGGGCGGTTGCTCGGCGCTGTGGGCCRCAGAAAAAATGCTGCTTGCAAGAAGGGCGGCCACAAGCAGAGTGCTGGTATATTTTTTCGTGCAGGCAATCATGTTTCAGCGGCTATCTCGTCAAACTTTTTGTTAAGCGCACGGATCGCAGCTTCTGCCCCATCCGGGTGCGCCCAAACAGCGTTGCCAACAGCAACAAAATCAGCGCCGCACCGCGCCAATTCTTCGGCATCATCAAATGTTGATGCGAACGCAATGCTTGGTACCTGGAACAGGGGATACCACCATTCTGTCAATTGTTTGACCACATCGGCAGCTTTGCGATCTTCAGGCTCCAGGTTGATTTTGCCAAACATAACATAATCAACGCCGGTCYCGCCCGCCCGCATTGCGGTGTGGCGATTGAAAAGCGCGCCCGCGCCGACAATTCTCCCAGGCTGCAATGAGCTTGTGATTTCACTCAGCTCTTCCCGCCCGTCTTCGATATGGGTGCCATCAGCATCCAGCTCGCTGATGCGGGAAATCTGGTCCTTGATCAGAAATGCTGCGCCAGCTTGAATAGCTTGCGGTCTGGCAATATCCGAAATTCGTTTCCAGAATTTTCGTTCATCCTTTTCAAGTGCAAGGATCAAGGTAGCGATATCGCCACCAGCAAAAGCGGCGGCGAGTTCAGCTTCAAATGTTTCCGGGTCTGGTGCCAGAGGCGATATCAGAACCAGTCGACAGCGTTGTTCATCCATGGATCAGGCGGCTTTAAGCCGCACTCCGTTCAAGATCRGCCGACCATTTKCCYGWTGYMGCCAGGCTGTTCATGYGGGCRCGGTGGGCGAAYGCGGCTTGYGYKGCRGCKGYGTTYTCGCTTTTACCMCCCCATGCCTGCAGYGGRGCTGCCTGYAAGGCGCGGCCATAGGAAAARGATAAWYYCCAYGSCASGTCRTAGGCYGCGTTCATGGCCGAYAGRTGRGCKGTTGCTTCTTCGTCCGATTGACCGCCGGACAGGAATGCGATGCCGGGAATGGCGGCCGGGACAGTGCGTTTCAGACAGGCAATCGTTTTTTCAGCGACTTCATCGACGCCAGCGCGGGTGCTGCATTTCTTGCCGGAAATCACCATGTTTGGTTTCAGAATGGCCTGTTCGAGAACAACACGCTGGGCGTACATTTCGTCAAAAAGCGCGTTGAGGGCAGCTTCGGTAACTTCCATGCAACGGTCGATATCGTGGCCCCCATCCATCAGCACTTCGGGTTCCACAATCGGTACGATGCCAGCTTCCTGACAAAGCGCTGCATAGCGGGCAAGCGCGTGGGCGTTGGCGCGCAAGCAATAGTCGCTCGGGATATCATTGCTGATATCGATGACCGCCCGCCATTTGGCGAAGCGTGCACCAAGGCCATGATATTCGTTGAGGCGTTCGCGCAGACCGTCCAGACCTTCGGTTACTTTCTCACCGGGTGCGCCGGCAAGTTCTTTTGCCCCTGCATCAACCTTGATGCCGGGAATTGCTCCAGCGGCCTTGATCAGGTCCACAATGGGGGTGCCGTCGGCGGCTTTCTGGCGAATGGTTTCGTCGTAGAGGATCACGCCGGAAATGCAACTCTCCATGGCGTTGGTGGTGCGGAACAGCATTTCGCGATAATCGCGGCGGCTGTCTTCGGTAGACTCAGCGCCGATGGAATCAAATCTTTTCTTGATGGTTCCTGTGCTTTCATCGGCTGCCAGAATACCCTTGCCGGGCGCAACCATTGCCTGGGCAATGTCTTCGAGACTTATCGTCATGATCTGAATTCCACCTTCTCTATTGTCTTTTTATTTCCCTAAGCCGGCCTGTTCCCCGGCTTGTGTCATTGCCGAACTGATCGGCACTCAATTAACCGTTTGCTGTGTCGTTTCGGAGCACTTTGACCCCTGGCAGGTCTTTGCCTTCGAGCCATTCAAGAAATGCGCCGCCAGCGGTCGAAACATAGGTAAAATCGTCTGCAGCGCCAGCATGGACCAAAGCTGCGACCGTATCGCCGCCGCCTGCCACAGATACCAGCTTGCCAGCCTTGGTAAGGGCGGCTGCGTGGCGGGCAACCATGTTGGTGCCGGTATCAAACGGTTCGATCTCAAACGCCCCGAGCGGGCCGTTCCATACAAGCGTTGCGGCATTGTTGATGCGGGCGTTTAGATCAGCAACGCTGTCCGGGCCGATATCGAGTATCATGTCATCAGAACCGATATCGTCGAGTGATGCTGTTCTTGATGCGGCACCGGCCGCAAATTTGGTGGCGACAACGGCATCCATCGGCAAAATGATTTCGCAGCCATGGCTTGCGGCGGTCTCGCTGACTTTGCGTGCGGTCTCCAGCAGGTCGTGTTCGCATAGCGATTTACCCACATCGATACCCTTGGCTGCCAGAAACGTGTTGGCCATGCCACCGCCGATGATCAGGCCATCGACTTTGGCCGACAAATTGCCGATCAGTTCCAGCTTGGTTGAAACTTTGGCACCACCAACAAGTGCCAGAACCGGTTTCTTTGGCGTCTGTAAAGCGGCTTCCAGAGCGTTCAGTTCGGCCTGCATGGCGCGACCAGCTATTGTTGGTAAAATATGGGCAATGCCTTCGGTTGATGCATGCGCCCGGTGGGCGGTGGAAAAAGCATCGCTCACATAAATATCGCCGAGCGTTGCCATCGATTCAGCAAAGGCCGGGTCGTTGGCTTCTTCGCCGGGCGCGAAACGTGTGTTTTCCAGCAAGACAATTTCGCCGGACTTTACCTCACCAGCGTCAGGTGCTGACCAATCGATATTGATGAAACGGACCGGTTTTCCCAACGCGTCGCCAAGTGGCCCGGCGATCGGCGCAAGAGACATTTCCGGCACGACTTTGCCTTTGGGTCTGCCAAAATGCGCCAGCACGAGCACCGCCGCGCCTTTATCCAGTAATTCGGTCAGGGTTGGCACTGCCCGTGCGATCCGGGTCATGTCACTGACCCGGCCGTCTTGCATCGGTACGTTCAGATCTAGGCGCACAAGCACCCGTTTATTGGCGACATCGATATTGTCGAGGGTTTTATGCGGGTTCATGATGGGTGCCGGTTGAGATTTCTTCCCGGGTTACAGATATTTCGCCATTGCAAGTGCTGTATCCGCCATTCGGTTGGAAAAGCCCCATTCGTTATCGTACCAGCTAAGCACCCGGACCAGATTGCCGTCCATGACCTTGGTCTGCGGCGTGGCAAATGTTGATGATGCCGGGTTATGGTTGAAATCGCTGGAAACCAGTGGCTCGTCGGTAATTTCGAGAATGCCTTTCAGGCGRTTTGTCTCTGACGCCTTGATCATGGCTGCGTTGACTTCGTCCACGCTGGTGGCCCTGTTGGTGATCACCTTGAGGTCGATCATTGAGACGTTCGGGGTCGGGACACGAACCGATACGCCGTCCAGTTTGCCATCCAGTTCAGGCATTACCAGTCCGACCGCCTTGGCGGCGCCGGTTGAAGTTGGAATCATCGACATGGCAGCAGCACGGCCGCGATACAGATCGCTATGCATAGTGTCGAGCACCGGCTGGTCGCCGGTATAGGCATGGATTGTGGTCATGAAACCCTTTTCGATGCCGATCTCGTTATTCAACACCATGGCCACAGGAGCCAGGCAATTGGTGGTGCAGGATGCATTTGAAACAATCACGTCATCAGCACTCAAYTTGTCGTCATTGACGCCAAAAACGATGGTCTTGTCGGCACCAGCGCCCGGCGCTGAAATCAAGACGCGCTTGGCGCCTGCTTCCAGATGGGCAGCAGCTTTTTCACGGGCTGTAAAAATGCCGGTACATTCAAGCGCGATATCAACGTCCAGTTCGCCCCATGGCAATTTGGTTGGGTCGCGTTCGGCGGTGATCCGGATCGGACCCTTGCCGATATTGATCTCGCCATCGCCAACTTCAACCTTGGCGGGGAAACGACCGTGAACTGAATCGTAGCGCAACAGGTGAGCGTTGGTTTCAATCGGTCCCAGATCGTTGATCCCGACGACAACGATATCAGTGCGGCCAGATTCGATGATGCCCCGAAGAACCAACCGGCCGATCCGGCCAAAGCCGTTAATTGCGACACGTACTGTCATGAAAGTCTCCTGAAGTTGTAGCTGTCAGATTAGATTAGTCTTGTGCGGCTGTAGTGAGTTTCGCTTTTGCCGCTTCAACCATGGCATCTGCGGTGATGCCGAAATGCGTGTATAATTCATTTGCCGGTGCGCTGGCACCAAATCCCTGCATACCGATGAACGTTCCATTCTCACCGATGATGCGTTCCCAGCCAAAGGAAATTGCCGCTTCGATCCCGACGCGGATTGAATCTGGCGCGATCACGCGGTGGCGGTATTTTTCGCTTTGTTCGGCAAACAATTCCCAGCAAGGCAGGGATACCAGACAGGTCGGGATGCCGTCTGCYTCAAGCATGGCTTGTGCGKTGGCGGCAATTTCAACTTCCGATCCYGTCGCGACCAAAGTCACCTTGGCGTCATCGGACGCAGCTTTAAGAACGTAGCCGCCCTTCYGTGCGAGGTTTTTATCATTGTGCTCATCGCGCAAAGTCGCCAGGCCCTGGCGGGTCAGCACCATGACGCTGGGGCCATCTTTGCGGTTGAGCGCCAATTGCCAGCATTCTGCGGTTTCAACAATATCGGCAGGGCGGAAAACATGGACGCCGGGCATGGCGCGCAGGCTGGCCAGATGTTCCACCGGCTGATGGGTCGGGCCGTCTTCGCCAAGCCCGATGGAATCATGSGTCATGACGTAGATGAYGCGCTGGTGCATCAGGGCCGAGAGGCGAATGGCCGGGCGGCAATAATCKGAAAAGACCAGAAAGGTTCCGGAATAGGGGATCATGCCACCATGCAATGCCATGCCGTTCATGGCGGCGGCCATGGAATGTTCGCGGATGCCGTAATGGATATAGCGACCGGCATAATTATCTGAATTCAATATTTCCAACTGGGACGTAAGTGTATTCACAGACCCGGTCAGATCAGCAGAGCCGCCGATGGTTTCCGGCACGATGCCGTTGACCACTTCGAGAACTTTGCCGGAAGCGGCACGGGTAGCGATCTTGTCACCGGCCTTGCTGGCATCGGCCTTGAAGGCGATCAGCGCTTCATCAAGTCCAGCCGGCAGGTCGCCGCGGATCCGGCGCTCAAATTCAGCCTTTTCTCCATTGCCCAGATCGTCGAGTCGTTTCTGCCAGGCTTTGCGTGATTTGACACCGCGCAGGCCAGCAAGCCGCCAGGCGTCGCGCACATCTGTTGGAATTTCAAACGGGCCACCTTCCCAGCCAATGGCCGCTTTGGTGGCGGCAATTTCTTCGTCACCGAGCGGGCTGCCATGGGCGCCCGATGTGCCTTCTTTATTAGGTGCGCCAAAACCGATTTTTGTGCGGCACGCAATCATGCTTGGACGGTCGCTATTTTTGGCGGCTTTGAGGGCACCAGCCACCGCTTCCATATCGTGGCCGTCGATCGACTGAACATGCCAGCCGGCGGCTTCAAACCGGGCTTGCTGATTGCCGGTCTCGGACATGGTAACCGGTCCGTCGATGCAGATTTCGTTGTCATCGAACAATACGATCAGCCGGGACAGGCCCAATTGTCCGGCATGGGAAATCGCCTCGTGGCTGATCCCTTCCATCAAATCGCCGTCGCCTGCGATCACATAAGTATGATGATCTACCAGATCGTCGCCGAAAACGCCGTTCATGTGACGTTCGGCAATGGCCATGCCGACCGCCATGGCCAGGCCCTGGCCGAGGGGACCGGTGGTGGTCTCGATGCCTTCGGCGAAACCGAATTCCGGATGACCGGCGGCTTTCGAACCGAGTTGGCGGAAATTCTTGATCTCGTCCATGGTCATGTCTTCATAACCGACCAGATGCAGCAACGCATAAAGCAGCATCGAGCCGTGACCGGCAGACAAGACGAAACGATCCCGGTCCGGCCAATTTGGATCGGTTGGATCGAATTTCAGGAATTTTGCAAATAGGATGGTTGCAAAATCYGCGGCACCCATKGGCATACCGGGATGGCCGGAATTTGCTGCTTGAACGGCGTCCATGGAAAGTGCGCGRATGGCATTCGCCATCGTTTGCAATTTTTCCTGATCCGTTCCGCTGGGTGGGGAGGCTGCAGCATCGGCTGCTTTGGATGAAGCTGCGGACATTAATTAGACACGCCTGTGATTTGGATATGGCGCAGGAAATTGAACCCTGAGCCTTTCGGGCGAAACAAATACCACTTGGCACATACGAGTCAACGAGCAGCAGCCGCGATTCTTGATTGTTCGGGCCTGCAATYGGGTAAAACTTGGTGTTGGGCTTGTATCAATGACTAAACTCGTTGCGCTAACCTGTTGCCCGGCATAAACTTTCGGTCATGTGAGGTGACACAAGTTTCCTCTGCCGAATTTTTGGTGACGAGGTCCGCCAGAATGAGTGATGACACCTCTATTGAAGTTGCTGCCAGGCGATTGCAGGCCGCTATTGCCGGGCTGGAGCTTGCGACCCAGCGTCGTGGCATTAGCGAAGGCGCGATCGAAAACCTCCAGGGCGAAGTCCAGGCGCTGTCTGAAGATCGCTCRCGGCTGGCTCAGGAACTGGATCAGGTTCGTGCCCGCAATGTCCAACTGGAACGCGTCAAYGAAGACGTCAGCCGTCGGTTGGCTTTGGCGACCGAAGCCTTTGAAGGCATTCTGGACCGGAATTAGGACATGCGAAAAAATTGTTTAAGTCACTGAATATTGAGGAAATTTCATGTCTCAGGTAACCGTCACTATTAATGACCGCAGCTATAAAATGGCGTGCGATGAMKKGMAGGMWRRYSACCTGACCGGGCTTGCGAATTATCTCAACAATTATGTTGAAGAAATGAAAGTGGCGTTTGGCCAGGTTGGCGATATCAGGCTGTTGTTGATGGCGGGTGTCATGGTTGTTGACGAGCTTGGTGAAGCGCGGCGAAAAATTGAAGCGCTGGAAGCTGAATTGCAACAAATGAAAATGGCCAGAACATCAATCGCCGAGCGACTGGAAGGTGCCCAGAATTCTGTGGCACAAACACTCGATACAGCGGCACAGCGAATCGAATCACTTAGCGCGCAAATGWGTGATTCGGGRTCCTGATCAATTTTTTATGCCTGATGACCATTGTGCATATGGTAATTTTTCGTTTCACACCTTAAATTGCAAACAGGCGGTGCTGCGCGGTGCGCCAGAAGCATATTTCCCAGGGCCCTTTCAATCCCTAAGGGAGCTGACCCTGACCGGACCCGTGGGTTCGGATATTCGGCACCCACCTATACTCTAGGTGTCCCGGGTTCTATCCCTTCAACGCCCGTCGTGGCCCGCCACTTTCGACCAGTGCATATTGTTTTCAGGTATCTGTCTTGCAGCCATCCCCGGACAACAAGCCCGCCTTGCGAAAATATCTGGCGAAATGCCGGGATGATCTTGGCGCGGCATTTCGTGAAACGGCATCGCGCGAAATTGCAGATAACATTGTTGATTGGTTTGCCGACCAAGACATAACGTGTGCTGGCACCGCGCGTGTGGTTTCCGGATTTTATCCGTTTAATTCAGAAATTGATTGTTTGGCGCTGATGGCGGCGTTGAACAAGGCCGGGTGCGTGACGGTGCTTCCATTCATCATAGCACCACACCAGCCCCTCGGCTTTCGCCAATGGGGGCCGGGGGACCCAACCATTCCGGGCATCTGGGATATCCCGGTGCCGTTGTCTGAGGCTGCCAATCTGGTGCCGGATATTTTGCTGGTGCCACTGCTTGGGTTTGACCGGGCCGGATACCGGATCGGCTATGGCGGCGGGTTTTATGACCGGACCCTCGCCAGGCTTGGCGCCAACGGTAAAATCATTTCAGTTGGGCTGGCATTTTCAACGCAAGAGGTTGACGAAGTGCCGCGTGAAGCTCATGACGTGCCGCTAGATTGGATCTTGACGGAGAACGGCCTTTTTCGGGCCGGGGAGCAGGTTTCTTGAGGTTGATGTTTCTGGGAGATATTGTCGGGCAATCCGGCCGCGACGCGGTCATTGAAAGATTGCCGGATATGGTTGAACAACAGAATTTGGATTTTGTTGTCATCAACGGCGAAAACGCAGCTGGCGGGTTCGGCATTACCGAAAAAATTTACAACGACCTTCGCGACGCTGGCGCTGATGCGATCACCCTTGGCAATCATTCGTGGGACAAGAAAGAGGCGCTGGTTTTTATCGAACGCTCCGACCGGCTGTTGCGGCCCCTCAATTATCCTGACGGCACGCCGGGGCGCGGGGCCAATTTGATCACCGCCAGAAATGGCGCTCATGTACTTGTCATCAATGTGATGGGGCGCATCTTCATGGATCCGCTGGATGATCCGTTTGCAGCCATCGAGCGCGAATTGGCGGCGTGCCCGTTGGGCGATGTGGCCAGCGCGATCCTGATCGACATGCATTGCGAGACCACATCTGAGAAACAGGCAATGGGACATTTTGCCGATGGCCGCGCCAGCATGGTGGTTGGCACCCATACCCATGTGCCGACATCGGATCATCGTATTCTCGATGGCGGCACTGCGTTCATTACGGATGCCGGCATGTGCGGCGATTTCAATTCCGTGATCGGGATGGACAAGGAAGAACCACTGCGCCGGTTCACTACCAAAATCGGCAGCAAACGATTTGAGCCTGCCCGTGGTGAAGCCACGATTTGCGGCGTAGTTGTGGAAACGGACGATAATACCGGGCTGGCCACAGATATCTGGCCACTCAGAATTGGCGGACAATTGGAACCAGTCTTGCCAGCTTTCTGGAGCTAAGGCATATACGTTTCATATACGCATCAAGATAAATTCAAGTTTGGGTTAAATTCATGGCTGGCCATTCAAAATTCAAGAACATCATGTTCCGCAAAGGGGCGCAGGATAAAAAGCGCTCAAAACTGTTTTCAAAGCTGTCCAAGGAAATCACCGTTGCTGCCAAAGCTGGTGGCCCTGACCCAGACGGCAACCCGCGGCTCAGGCTGGCGATGCAGAATGCCCGCGCCCAAAGCATGCCGAAAGATAATATCAGCCGCGCCATCAAAAAGTCTGAAGCTAGCGATGCCGATACCTTTGAAGAGATGCGCTACGAGGGATATGGTCCCGGCGGTGTCGCCGTCATCGTTGAAGCGCTGACTGAAAACCGGAACCGGACCGCCAGTTCGGTTCGCTCAACATTTGCCAAAAATGGCGGTGCGCTCGGCGAATCCGGTAGCGTTGCATTCATGTTTGACCGGGTCGGTGAAATTGTTCTCCCCGGTGATGCTGGCGATAGCGAAGCGGTTTTTGAAGCCGCCATTGAAGCCGGTGCGGAAGATGTGGATTCTGATGAAGAGGCCCACACAATTATTTGCGCCTTTGAAGATCTGGGAGATGTTGCCAAATCTCTCGAAGCCAGTCTCGTCGAACCAACTTCGGTCAATGTGATCTGGAAGCCACAGAACCTGACCCCGGTCGATGAGGAAAAAGCTGGCACCTTGCTGAAATTAATCGATCTGCTCGAAGACGATGATGATGTGCAAAATGTCTATGCCAATTTTGATATCGACGACGAGACCATAGCCAAATTATCCGCCGAATAGGCTTATCCAGCTTGGACCAGATCAAAACCGGGTTTACCGAAAGGTTTGATGTGCGCGGCCCAATCGTCTGCGCTCCGATGGCATTCTGGTCGCAAAAGGCTAGAAATCACGCGCCTGATCAGTCACCTTTGGTGCCATGAGCGCAAAAGCGATTCGCATACTTGGCATCGATCCCGGCCTGCGCCGTACCGGCTGGGGGATTATTATGTCTGAAGGCAACAATCTGAAATTTGTTGATTGCGGGGTTGTGACCTCAAATGCCAGTGACGAACTGGCTTTACGGTTGCGCGAAATCCATCTGGGCCTTGTTGCGGTGATCCGGCAATTTGCGCCGGACGAGGCAGCTGTCGAACAGACCTTTGTCAACCGCAGTGGCTCAGCCACTTTGAAACTTGGTCAGGCGCGCGGTGTGGCCCTTTTGACCCCGGCGCTTGAAAATATTTCTGTTGCCGAATATGCCCCCAATGCCGTCAAGAAAACAGTCGTTGGCAGCGGCCATGCGGGCAAGGGGCAGATTATGAAAATGGTATCGGTGTTGTTGCCGACAGCTAAAATTACCGGCGAAGACGCTGCCGATGCGCTGGCCATCGCCATAACCCATGCCCACCACCGGACCGCCCACAATATGGCATCTCTTGCTGCGCGGATAGCCTCATGATCGCCAAACTCAAAGGCCTGGTAGACAGCTTTGGTGACGATTGGGTCATCGTAGATGTGAACGGCGTTGGTTATCTGGTGACCTGCTCAACGAGGACATTGTCCAGCCTGCCATCGATTGGCGAAGCCGTGGAAATCGCCACGGAGACCTTTGTGCGCGAAGACCAGTTGCGCCTGTTTGGGTTTGCGACAGAATCTGAACGCGACTGGTTTCGCCTGTTGCAGAGCGTGCAAGGGATCGGCACCAAGGTGGCGCTGGCGATTCTCTCAACCCTGTCGGCATCTGATTTAGCGACAGCAATCGCGGTGCAGGACAAGGCGATGGTGTCGCGTGCGCCTGGCGTTGGTCCGAAAATGGCGCAACGAATGTTGATCGAATTAAAAGACAAAGTGCCGGCCTTTGCCGGTGGCGATGGGGCGCTTGAAGGTTTGGCAGGCGGTATCGTTGCATCCGTCGGATCACCAGCTGCCGATGCCGTATCAGCGCTGGTTAATCTCGGCTACCAGATGACCCATGCCAGCGCTGCGGTTGCGCGCGCCGTCAAATCATCCGGCGATGATGCCAATACACAAACCCTGATCCGGCTTGGGTTGAAGGAGCTTGCCGGATGAGCGACGAAACCGATCGGATTGTAGAAGGAACGGCCAAGGGCGATGATGCCGATGTAGCGTTGCGGCCACGTATCCTTGATGATTTTATCGGTCAGGAAAAAGTGCGCGCCAATTTGCGGGTGTTTGTTGAAGCAGCAAGGGGGCGCGGCGAGGCGCTTGATCATGTGTTGTTTGTCGGACCGCCGGGGCTTGGCAAAACCACGCTGGCGCAAATCATGGCGAACGAATTGGGGGTTGGGTTTCGTGCCACTTCCGGGCCGGTGATTGCGAAGGCGGGTGATCTGGCAGCATTGCTTACAAACCTCGAAGAAAATGATGTGTTGTTCATCGACGAAATTCACCGGCTTAATCCGGCCGTTGAAGAAATTCTCTATCCGGCGATGGAAGATTACCAGCTCGATCTGATTATTGGAGAAGGCCCGGCGGCACGCTCGGTGCGGATCGATCTGGCGAAATTCACCCTTGTCGGCGCGACCACCCGGTCGGGACTTTTAACCACCCCGCTGCGGGACCGGTTCGGGATTCCGATCCGGCTCRATTTTTATTCAACCAGCGAATTGGAACAGATTGTTCACCGTGGTGCGCGGGTACTTAAAGTGGGCATCACCAAGGATGGCGCGGAGGAAATYGCCAAACGRGCGCGCGGSACRCCGCGCATTGCCGGGCGACTATTGCGCCGGGTTCGTGATTTCGCCGCTGTCAAAGGCGATGGCCCGATTGATTCAGAAGCAGCCGACTATGCGTTGCGCCAACTGGATGTAGACGGGCGCGGGCTTGACGGCATGGACCATCGCTATCTCGATTGTATCGCCAGTAAATTTGGCGGTGGGCCGGTCGGGATCGAGACAATCGCGGCGGCGCTTAGCGAAGAACGTGATTCCATCGAGGATGTTGTTGAACCCTATTTGATTCAGCAGGGCTTTGTTCAGCGCACCCCGCGCGGGCGCTTGTTGACGCCGTTGGCATTCGATCATCTGGGGCTGGCGGTTCCTGAAAGCTCGTCTGAAATGCCGCTCTTTAYAGGAAACGGTGATGGCGATACCGGTGACGGCGATGACTGACGTGGCAAATTTGGAATTGTCCGGCGCGGTTGAAGACGGAATACACCGCCTGAAAATACGGGTTTATTTCGAAGATACTGATTTTTCCGGCATCGTTTATCACGCCAATTATCTGAAATATTGCGAGCGCGGACGCTCCGATTTCCTGCGCCATTCAGGTGTCCATCATGCGGAATTATTTTCAAGCGACGATGGTAGCGARCCACTCGCCTTTGCGGTCAAACGCATGGAAATAGATTTCATCCGMCCGGCCCGGATCGACGATATTGTGTGCGTCGAATCCCGTGTCGCAAAAATGCGCGGGGCGTCCATGCAAATAGACCAGCGGGTTATGCGCGGCGACGACGTGCTGTTCGAAGCAAAAGTGATTGCTGTTCT
>JAESRU010000010.1 GCA_016764455.1 Hyphomicrobiales bacterium
GGCATTGCTGCRTCAGRSTTKCSYCCATTGYGCAAKATTCCCYACTGCTGCCTCCCGTAGGAGTCTGGGCCGTGTCTCAGTCCCAGTGTGGCTGATCATCCTCTCAAACCAGCTATGGATCGTCGCCTTGGTGAGCCATTACCTCACCAACAAGCTAATCCAACGCGGGCCCATCCAGGGGCGATAAATCTTTCTCCCTGAGGACGTATACGGTATTAGTACAAGTTTCCCTGCATTATTCCGTACCCTTGGGTAGGTTCCCACGCGTTACTCACCCGTCTGCCACTTTCCGCCGGAGCAAGCTCCGGTTTCTCGTTCGACTTGCATGTGTTAGGCCTGCCGCCAGCGTTCGTTCTGAGCCAGGATCAAACTCTCAAGTTTTATAGAGAATTTGTCCGGCATATGGTCACTACGCATTGACGAGTCCCAAGCACAATATATCACGCTTGCAACGTAAACGTTGCAAACACAAATATGAGCTTAGTAACTTCAGAAACGTAGTGCCGCCGAGTCTATTCTAAATCATGCAACTTGCACGATCCAGCAGGACTCCGCCGCCCACGTTTCTCTTTCTTTTTACCACAATGTCAAAGAGCGCACCTCAACAGACGTCAAGATGCGGCGAACAATTGCTTACGCGATCGGACGCCAAATTTTGCGTGTTATCCAGATTTCTCCGAAGAACCGCTCCTTGCTTTAAGGAGACGCGCCAAGAACCGGCTTGCTCAACTCTCGAAGGTTGGGCGCCCCGTTCAGGCGTTGGATTGGGTTATATGCTTTGTAGGCTTTCATTGTCAAGCGACGAAATCATCATTTTGTGCCCTGCACAAAAAATAATTTGCCCAGCATCAAAAAACTGGCTGTTTCCTTGAGCTAATTGTCATTTTAGCATCATATCTCATTGTATATAGGCTCAAATTTGCCACATTTCGCACTGTTAACTACGCCCAGAAAAGGCAATGTGCAATGACCCGCCAGGACTTGCCTGTTGGGACCACTTGTCGTTAACTCTAGTTTGAGACGTCGGCCTAGTTTTTTGGCTCAGCCATTGAAAAACGCTTTGCCGTAGGACAGGATTCTTGTGTGACCGAATTGACACCTCAAACCATCCCAGACACTAGCAATAGTGAAACCGACAATGGTGTGGCCCATGATGGTGTGGCCCATGATGGTGTGGCCCATGATGGTGTGGCCCATGCGGACATCATGCCATCGCGCCCACTGGCGCCGATTGCACCGCCCGCCGACCTAAGCCCGGTTCGGGTCACAGTAAGCTACAGGTGGCTCGCTGGCACGCTCCTGAACGGCATTGTTGGCATAGCTCTTATGGGTGGCGCCCTTTATACCGCGATCGACGGCCGATCCAGATTTGCTGTTGAGCCAACCTTTGCGCTGGCGAACGCCGCTACAAATGACCCCGAAGGCAACAAATCCGACAAATATGCCAGTACTGACAATCAGGCGGTTCATCTGATCATCCATGAAAGCAACACCAGACTTTTGGGGACAAAAGAATTTATCGAGGTCAAACGCTATGCCCGGGTTGCGGCACAATTGAGCCTGACGGGATCAGAACTGACAGCGGCCCTGCCCGAATTTGATCCTTTGAAATTATTCTCCGATGCTGCTGAAGCCGAAGAAAACAGCCTGCCCGATGCCGGCGCGCCGACCAGCCATGGTGCTATAAACGTCTTGCTGACGGATATGGGTGAAAACGCCCYSRYKKWCSRAMMASMMSWSSTKRWYGWYRRYGYAMWKGCWSGCAMYRTSKKTSSWKRRSYKCKCSRSCWWTCAGGNARMRYSGKTCGCTATGACATGCGCCCGGCCAGTGTTTCGCAAGCTTCATTTGGCAGCGGAGACGAAATCCCGGTCAATGTTGAAGCCTGGAGCCACAGTTCCGCTCCTTCCAGTAACTTATTTGMYAACCTGACCAGYCTGGAAAGATCAGTATCGACCAATGTAACCGCCGACCTTGCTGACAAAATCATCATTGTGCAGGCAGGCAGCTCAATCTCATCAATCCTGACCGAGAATGGCGCCACGGGGACGGAAGTAAACCARATTGTCAGGGCCATGGCGTCTGTATTTCAGGTTAGTGCTCTGCGGATAGGCCAGGAAATACGCATRCAATATTCCAGAGATGTCGATGCCCGGAACCAGGAACCAGGTCGCTTTAGCCTTTACGGCGCAGATGGCCATGTTGTCACAATAGGCAAGAATGCGTCCGGCGGNTTSWYYTYGCWTGATGCCGATCGCGCCCTGATTGCGTCAACAGATGACTATTCACCCACCGCCCCAAGCGAGCGGATATCGCTGTACCGGAGCCTCTATGAAACCGGTCTCCGTCAATCGATCCCAAGCACGGTCATTGATCAGGTGATCCGCAATCACTCCTACGACGTGGATTTCAAACGCAACGTCCAGTCCGGCGATATTCTCGAAGTTTTTTACACCATGGCCGACGAGCTTGTCGCCGACAGCCAGCCGGAAYTGCTCTATTCGGTTWTGACMGTGCGCGGCGAAACCCGGCGTTTCTTCCGGTTYCGCACACCMGACGATGGCCGKGTCGATTTTTATGACGAAGAAGGYCACAGCGCSAAAAAATTCCTGATCCGCAAGCCCGTYACCGGCGGCATCCTGCGMTCWCGTTTYGGCATGCGCCAACATCCCATTCTCGGGTATAGGAAGCTGCATACCGGTGTTGACTGGACCGTGGGCCGGGGCACGCCGATTGTTGCTGCCGGCAATGGCGTTGTTGAGCGCGCCGGCTGGTCATCCGGGTATGGCCGCTATACCGTGATCCGTCATGCCAACGGTTACAAAACAGCCTACGCCCATCAGGCTCGGTTTGAGCCTGGGATCGAACCCGGCGTCCGGGTCCGTCAGGGACAGGTGATCGGCTATGTGGGTTCGTCAGGTCTCTCAACTGGACCTCATCTTCATTACGAAGTCATTGTGAATGGCAATTACGTAAACCCGATGACAATCCGCGTACCGCGTGGCCGCAGCCTGCAGGGACGCACACTGGCAGCTTTCCAAAGAGAGCGTGACCGGATCCTGCGCCTGATGCAACAGCCTCCTGCGTCAACCCGGGTCGCCACAGCCGATCAGGCTCCAACAAACTAGTCCGCGCAGGCGGCCTTCAATCCAGCAATCCCAGTTCGCGTTGTAATTTCTTGGTCAAACCGCGCCCGACGATCGCGTAGCTTTGCCGCAGATAGTCGCAAAGCTCCGCATCGCTCAAGGTCTCGGTGCCGGTGCGCTGGATCCATTTCATGCCCCGAGAGGCCAGATAGGGCGCAGGTCTACATCCGGGCTGTTCTTTCAGAATTTCAAAACTCAATTCTGAAACCTTGAACGTGACACCCAATTCGTCACCCTCCAGCCACCCGGCAATGGCAAACACTTTGGCTCCGATTTTCCAAACATCAGCATTCCCCCACTGAACCACGTGGGTGGTGTGCGCCAATCCGGCACAAAAACTATTATATTCGTCCAGAATCATTGGGCCCCGCCCTCACATTTGCCCCACACGGCAAGCTGGTTCTGTTACCCAACAGAACCAGCAAGACCGCAACCGCGGTCCGGCGCCAATGCGCCGTGAGCGGTATTAAGCCGCGACTTCAAGCTTGCGCCCGTTGATTTCAAGCCCGTCACCAGACACATCAACAACAACGCTGGCGCCATCAGCCACTTCGCCAGACAAGATCATCTCCGACAAAGGATCCTGGAGCTGCTTTTGAATGACCCGCTTCAGGGGCCGCGCGCCGTAGGCTGGATCATAACTTTTATCGGCCAACCATTCTCGCGCCTTGGCGCTCAAATCCAGGGTGATTTTCCGTTCTGCCAGCAATTTCTGCAAATATCCGATCTGGATATCGACAATGCTCGCCATATGGGCGCGTGCCAGACGGTGGAACAGAATGATTTCATCCAACCGGTTCAGGAATTCCGGACGAAAACTTGCCCTGACCATCGCCATGACATCATCACGGACATCCGACGCTTCACCGCCCTCTGGCAGATTGACCAGAAATTCCGATCCCAGATTGGACGTCATGATGATCAGCACGTTGCGGAAATCAACAGTACGTCCCTGACCATCAGTCAAGCGCCCATCATCCAGAACCTGCAGCAATACGTTGAACACATCGCTGTGGGCCTTTTCGATCTCGTCGAACAGGATCACCTGATACGGGCGACGACGGACAGCTTCGGTAAGCGCGCCACCTTCCTCGTATCCTACATAACCCGGAGGCGCGCCGATGAGGCGGGCGACCGAATGTTTTTCCATATATTCCGACATGTCAATGCGGACCATGGCGTGTTCGTCATCGAACAGAAACGCCGCCAGGGTTTTCGCAAGCTCGGTTTTACCGACCCCGGTTGGCCCCAGAAACAGGAACGATCCGATCGGACGGTTCGGGTCCTGAAGCCCAGCACGGGCACGACGCACGGCGGTGGAAACCGCTTTCACAGCTTCCGCCTGGCCGATCACCCGTTTGGCAAGCACCTCTTCCATGCGCAACAATTTCTCACGCTCACCTTCCATCATCCGGTCAACCGGAATTCCGGTCCAGCGCGACACAACCTGCGCCACATGATCGGAAGTTACGGCTTCCGAAACCATCGCGTCATCATCACCAGCTTCTTCAAACCCGGCAACCTGCTTTTCAAGTTCCGGGATGATCGAATAGGCAATCTCGCTGGCCTTTTCCAGATCCCCTTCACGCTGGGCCTGTTCAAGATGAATTCGGGCGCTATCAAGCTCTTCCTTGACCTTCTGGACGTTGCCGAGTTTTTCTTTTTCGGCCTGCCAGCGTTCACTCAATTCACCGGCTTCAAGCTCAAGGGTCTCAAGTTCTGTTTCCAAAGCAACCAGCCGGTCTTTCGAAGCCTTGTCTTTTTCCTTCAACAGGGCTTCGCGTTCGATTTTCAGCTGGATTACGCGCCGATCCAATTCGTCTAGTGCTTCAGGCTTTGAATCCACCTGCATGCGCAGCCGACTACCGGCCTCATCCACCAGATCGATCGCTTTGTCCGGCAAGAACCGGTCGGTGATATAGCGGTTGGACAGTGTAGCGGCGGCGACAAGCGCCGAATCCGTAATACGGACACCGTGATGAAGCTCGTATTTTTCTTTCAGCCCACGCAGGATCGAGATTGTATCTTCGACCGATGGTTCATCAATCTGAACCGGCTGAAAACGCCGGGCCAAGGCCGCGTCTTTCTCAACATACTTGCGATATTCATCAAGCGTGGTGGCACCGATACAATGCAATTCGCCGCGCGCCAATGCGGGTTTGAGCAAATTTGAGGCATCCATCGCCCCATCGCTTTTCCCAGCTCCCACTAGGGTGTGCATTTCATCGATGAACAGAACGATATTACCGTCCTCTGCTTGCACTTCCGCGAGGACGGCTTTCAACCGCTCTTCAAATTCACCGCGATATTTGGCACCTGCGATCAGGGCCCCCATATCAAGCGACATCAGGGATTTGCCGATAAGGCTTTCAGGCACGTCGCCATTGACAATACGCAGCGCCAATCCTTCAGCAATCGCCGTTTTGCCGACGCCCGGTTCACCGATCAATACGGGATTGTTTTTGGTTCGGCGTGAAAGCACCTGGATCGTACGACGGATTTCTTCATCCCGCCCGATCACCGGATCAAGCTTGCCGTCGCGYGCCATTTCGGTGAGATCAACAGAATATTTCTTCAACGCATCATAGGCGTTTTCAGCCGTCGCACTGTCAGCCGTGCGGCCCTTGCGCAATTCTTCGATTGCCTGATTTAGGCCATTCGGGGTGACCTCGTTTCGGGCCAGTATTTTTCCGGCGACCGTATCTYTTTCAATCGCCAGTGCCAGAAACAACCGCTCGGTCGTCACAAAGCTGTCGCCGGCTTTTTTGGCGATTTTCTCCGACGTTTCAAAAACCTTGGCCGTATCAGCGGTGAGATAAAGCTGACCACCGCCGCCTTGAACCTTGGGTATTTTAGCCAGCGCCTGTTCAACATCGTTAAGCAGCTGTTCGGGACGCCCGCCAGATTTAGCAGCAAGCCCGGCGGCCAAACCTTCCGTGTCATCAAGCAATACTTTTAATAGATGCTCGGGCAGGAATTGCTGATGATCTTCCCGCAGCGCCAGCCCCTGGGCAGACTGGATAAACCCTCGTGCCCGTTCGGTATATTTCTCGAAATCCATGATAAACTATTCCTAGCACGCGCGTGCCGCCCTCTTCGAGGCCCGGCCCTCACGCCTTGACATTCCAGAGCCCGTTACAGCGCTCTACCCTCTATATAGTGTTGCAAAAAGACAACAAAAGAGGCTGGACCCGGCAAACAAATATTTGTCTATTCGTATCATGAATTCTATTTCGACATCGCGCGACCCCGTCATCGCTCAAATTTGCCGCTACCCGGTCAAAGGCCTCTCGGTCGAGCAATTGACCCAGACCCGTCTGGAGCCCGGCGACACCATTCCCTGGGACCGCGCCTTTGCTATTGAAAATGGCGGCAGGGAATTTGACCCGGAAAATCCTCGTCATATTTCAAAGTCGCGGTTTCTCATGCTGGCGCGGAACAAAAAACTGGCGGAACTGGAAACCCGGTTTGATGAAGATACCGGGCTCCTCACAATCAGTCGCCAYGCCAGACCGGTCGCGCGCGGCGACCTTACCACATGCCTTGGCCGTCAAATTCTGGAACAGTTTTTCGCCGCCTTCATGGAAGACGATTTGCGCGGGTCGCCGCATATTGTCGGGACCCAGGGCCACAGCTTTTCCGATGTTCCTGAAAAATGCCTGTCGATCATAAACCTGGCAAGCGTGCGCGATCTGGAGCGGGTAACCGGAAAGAAAATCGATCCGATCCGGTTTCGCGGCAATCTATACATAGATGGCCTCGCCCCCTGGCAGGAATTTGATCTGGTGGGGAMGGAAATMARAATCRGMGACGTCGCWTTGTTCGGCCTTGACCGKATCATGCGSTGYGCYGCTACMAGCGTAAACCCGGATACAGGGCAACAGGACATGGCACTACCGCAAACCCTGAAACAGGCTTTTGGCCACATGGATTGTGGAATTTATATGGAAGTCTCAGAAGGCGGCAACATCAAGGTTGGTGACAGAATAAAAATCACCTGAAAGATGTTTTAGACGTCAGCCTCAACCTTAGCTTCATCGTCCACCTGTACGGTTTCTTCATCAGAAGATGATGCCGGTGCAGTATCGCTTTCCGGCGCAGCTTCGGCGACTTCAGCAACCTGGTCGTCACTTGAAGAATTACCATTCAAGGTTTGAACTGCATCTTCATCAGATGCATCATCCGGCGCTACAGTTTCTACGCGGCGACGGCGCGACGATTGAGATCGTCTCGGCCGGCTTGGCGCTTTGGTTTCTTCGCGGTCTTCGGTTGAAGTTTCGGTCTTGGCTTCAACTTCTCCGTTATCATTGCTGCCGTCTGGGTCTTTTTCAACGGCYYSAWTNTYAKCCGCACCATTGCCATTGCTCTGGCCGTTATTTYGAGGCCTGTTGCCTGGCTGTTCGCCACCATGACGAGCACGGTTCTGGGCTTGCTCCTGTTGGACCTGGCTTTGTGCTGCTGCAACAATACGGAAATAATGTTCGGCATGCTGGAGATAATTCTCAGCGGCAACCGGATCACCTGACACGGTCGCATCACGGGCGAGATTGACATATTTCTCGGCAACGTGGCTGGCGTTCCCGCGCACTTTCACGTCGGGGCCGTTGCTCTCGTAAACCCTGCTACCAGGATTTCCAGGCTTGCGCCCGCGCCCACGTGTTCGTTTATTATGCTGAGATTGTCTCATTCAACTTGCCATCTGTTTGTGATTTCGTGAATTCGTGAATTCAATGTCGGAAAAAATCCGCGCTACAATAGCTTCCCGGCCATTTCCATGGTGCCGATCGCTCTGATTTCAATTTTGAAATAGCCTTGTCTACCAAACGCCCGTTCAGGTTATGTGATCGGTTTCGCTATGATCCTTAATCGTCACATCCCCGGCTCAATCGTTGACCGGCGCAATGTCCTCATAATTCCAATTGAAACAAAGTTGCCAGATCGCAACCTAGATCGTCGTGTAACTATGAATGTCGATTTGGTCCTTGCTCTACTCAGTTCGCCTAACGCGATTCATCAAGTCAGCAATCAATTGAGGCGGACCCTAGCCGGTTCGCGTTGGTTTTCCAAGTGCAAAAACACCACATTGTTGAAGAGAGTGAATGGTGCGTTTTTCCGGCAATCCAAAATTGGCCTAGCGCTTTTCCGCAACCACAACCCGCCCCCGTCCGGCCAAGTCCAATCGACGCCAATCCGCAGCACGAACAAGGCCCGCATTTTCAAAAATTTCAATCACATCCTGCGCCTGCCCGTCACCAATCTCAGCGACCAGAACCGCCCCAATTCGCATCCTACGTGCAACAACATTTGCGATTTCACGATATGCCACCAGCCCGTCGTCACCGCCTGAAAGCGCTCGTTCAGGGTCATGGTCCTTTACCTCAATTGCCAATGAGCAAATATCAAGCGCCGGGATATAGGGCGGGTTGGTCACGACCAGGTCAAAAGACCCCAGGTGTTTTTCGACTGCATCCCACGACCCCTGCAAAAATCTGGTACGTGCCGCGACGCCCAAATTTTGCGCATTTGCCTGCGCCATCTCAATCGCTGCAGGCGAGAGATCAACACCGACACCAGACGCCTCTGGCAATTCCGACATCAGGGATATCAGGATACACCCGCTGCCAGTACCAAGATCGAGAATATGCGGGGCCGTCAAATTCATCCCGGCCAATATCTGCARCCCGGTTTCAACACATAATTCAGTATCCGGGCGCGGCACCAAGGTCGCCTCGTTCAACTTGAATGTCAGGCTCCAAAATTCTTTCTCGCCAAGAATACGCGYCACCGGCTCGCCGCGCATTCGCCGACCACAATATTCTGCAAATCTGGACAGGGCATCCGCTGCGGGCAAGCGGCCGGCGTGAAGCAGCATTTCTTCCGGCGACATTTCAAATGCCCCGGCTGCCAGCACCCGCGCATCTAGACGCGCTGTATCTATTCCGGATTTCTGCAGATGGTCGCCAGCGGTTTTAACCGCCACGCCAACATTCTTGGCGGCTATGATCGGGGACAGATTATCGCCGACACCATCTGGCTGCTGTGTCACTTCGCATTGCCATCTTCTATAGCGGCCAATTGCCGGGTTTGATGTTCGGTAACCAACGCATCAATCACTTCATCAAGTCCGTCACCGGCAAGAATTTGATCCAGCTTGTGAATCGTTAGCCCGATGCGATGATCCGTGACCCGGCTCTGGGGAAAATTGTAAGTCCGAATGCGTTCAGACCGGTCGCCGCTGCCAACCTGTCCGCGCCGGTCTTCAGCCCTCTCATCGGCCTGGCGCTGGCGCTCTTGTTCGTAAAGCCGCGCCCGCAAAACTTTCATCGCCTTGGCACGGTTTTTATGCTGGGATTTTTCATCCTGCTGGCTCACCACAAGCCCGGTCGGGAGATGGGTTATCCGCACCGCACTGTCGGTTGTGTTGACCGATTGTCCGCCAGGGCCGCTGGCGCGAAAAACATCGNNATMCNAAWATCTWTWTMKKYRWTNNCNTCGACATCKRYSWYTTYNGCTWCCSKYWRMWYWSYWNNGRTARNCRGCRGACGTATGAATGCGTCCGCTGGATTCAGTTTCCGGCACCCGCTGCACCCGGTGCACCCCGGATTCAAATTTCATCTTGGCAAACACGCCCCGGSCTTCAATGCCGGCGATGATTTCACGGTAGCCACCAACCGCAGATTCACTGGCCGAGATAATATTGACCTTCCAGCCATGCAGGTCCGMATAGCGCTGGTACATGCGAAACAGGCTACCGGCAAAAAGCGCGGCTTCTTCCCCGCCCGTCCCGGCGCGCACTTCGAGAATGACGCCACGATCATCCGCCTTGTCTTTCGGGATCAAGGCCAGGCGAAGCATTTGCTCCAGCGATTCCAGCTTCTCCCGGAGGTCATAACCCTCCTGCTCGGCAAAGCTGCGCATCTCTTCATCAGATTCACTGTCATTGAGAATCGATGCCAGATCAGCCAGTTCATCTCTGGCTGTCGAAAAAAGTCTGATTTTCTCAACCACCGGCCCAAGCTCGGCATATTCCTGCGCGAGCCGCACATATTCTTCCGGCTCCGGCGCTGCCGCCATTTCCGCTTCAATCGTTTCCAGGCGCGTCACCAGAGGCCGCAAACTGTCAATATCAATCATGCCATCAAATCCTGACCATTATTGGTTCGGGGATAACGCCAAAAGGAGAAACGGGCAATCAGCAAATTCATTCTGTGTTGGCAGTCCGAATAATTAGAAACGCACAAAGAACCAGACAAGCAGAAATGAAATCGCCAACACGATGGCTAAAAGGCCCGCATAGATATAGTTTTCCCACTGCTCARAGGTCGTTATTTCGCGGTCCGGTGACGGGATATCTCCAGCAATGCAACTCAGAATTTGTTTTGCAAGAACCGCTGCGTCGGTGCCAAGCACACGACACAAATGTTTCAGGCTGGCTGTCATGTGTGCCGGGCTGGAAAACGTGTCCAAACGCCCCTGTTCGAGCGCTTTGACATGGTTCAGAGATATGCCGGATATTTTTGCAAGCCCAACCTGATCCAGTTCACGCGCTTCCCGCAAGGCGGTCAATTCTACGCCCAGTCTGCGCCTGGTACTGATGTTTCCCGTATCAACGGAAAGGGTGCCCACTATCCAATCCAACCCTGTGTCAATGCTTTCTGGGGTTGCCCAGTTTCTCATTGAAGAGGATTACAGAAACCCTGACAAGATATCAGATCGGAATATTGTGCATTTTAGCAAAATCTTCCAAAGGTTGGCGCAAGCTTTGTCCGGAGCTACTAAGACCACCCATCAGGTCCTGAAGTAGACCAATATCAAGTTTTCTCAACATTTCTTTGACCGGACCGATTGAAGGCGGGGCCATCGAGATTGATTTTATACCCAAACCGAGCAAAGCCATGGCTTCAACGGGCCGCCCGGCCATCTCCCCACACAGGGTCAAAGGGGTGCCAGCAGCATCTGCCCGCACCTGAATATCGCGCAACATTCGCAATACTGGTGGTGACAAAGGATCGTATCGATCTGACATCCGTGCGTTGCCACGATCACTCGCCCAGAAAAATTGCAACAAGTCGTTGCTGCCAATCGAGGCAAAATCCACCCGCTCAAACAAGGCTTCAAGATCCCACAGGATTGCCGGAACTTCGATCATGGTCCCGAGCTTGATATCAGACGGTCCCTCATGGCCGTGTTTTTCAAGAAACCGCAATTCCCGGTTGACCATATCCTTGGCCTGATCAAATTCGGCAACTTCTGTGATCATCGGAAACATGACGCGCAATTCCTGGCCACGCGCGGCATGCAAAAGCGCCCGGATCTGGGTGCGGAACAATCCGGGTCGATCAAGCGCCATCCGGATCGCGCGCCACCCAAGTGCTGGGTTTTCTTCATGCGCATGACGCAGGTATGGCAGAATTTTATCGCCGCCAACATCGAGTGAGCGAAATACAACCGGCATCCCGTGCGCCGCTTTCAGGATCGAGCTATAGGCCTGGCGCTGTTCTTCCATACGCGGAAACCGCGCCGCCACCATGAATTGCAATTCGGTCCGGTACAGCCCAATACCGGCTGCCCCTGCCTCATCGAGATGGGGCAGGTCTACAAGCAGACCGGCATTCATCAACAATGTGATGTCCTGGCCATCCTGGGTAGTCGCGGGCAGGTTGCGCTCAGCGCGGTAACGGGCCTGTTGTTCGGCGTGGAACTGCACCTTGTCCCTATATGCCAATTCGACATCGGCACCAGGACGGAGATGAACATCGCCCGCGTCCCCATCAACGATGATAGCATCGCCCGGCTCCACTTCATCCAGAATACCGGCAACCTGACCAACCGCCGCGATGCCGATGGCGCGTGCAACAATCGCCACATGGCTACCGGGGCCGCTTTCTTCGAGGATCAACCCACGCAGTTTTTCAGTGTCATAATCCAGTAAATCAGCAGGGCCCATATTGCGGGCAATGACGATGGCATCGTCGGGAAGGTCTTCGCCAGCAGCCGTTACAATATGACCGGCCAGCAACCGGAGCAACCGGTTCGAAAGATCATCCAGATCATGCAACCGCTCCCGCATATAGGGGTCAGTCAGGCGCATCATCCGGGCACGATTATCGTTTTGCACACGCTCAACCGCGGCTTCTGCTGTCAGCCCGGTGCCAACAGCTTCCCGCATCCGGTTGGCCCACCCCCGGTCATAGGCAAACATCCGATAGGCTTCGAGCACGTCGCGATGTTCGCCCGTACGCGCAACTTCACGCCGAAGCAAAACCTGATCGGTCCAGGCCCGTAGATTTCCGATCCCTTCGTTCAAACGCGACAATTCAATCGATGCGTCTTCGGCAATCAAATTGGTAACAATGACACGCGGTTCGTGGAGTACGGCATGGCCGAGGCCAACACCTTCACCCAAAATCGTGCCGTGCAATTGCCGGATTGCGCGCTGGCGGCTTCGGTTCGCTTCGGCAACCGGCGCAACCACATCGCTGGCAGCTATCATTTCGGCCAGAACCATCGCTGTGGTCAGGAGCGCTTCAACTTCTTCTTCAGAATAGTCGCGCCTGGCCTTGTTCTGCACGACCAGAACGCCAAGTGTATGCCCGCCGCGCAAAATCGGCACGCCGAGGAAAGAATGATAAATTTCTTCACCGGTCTCGGGCCGGTAGGCGAATGCTGGATGGGATTGAGCGTCAGACAGGCTGAGCGATTCTGCCGCCGCCGCGATTTGACCCACCAGACCTTCACCGACTTTCAACCTGGTTTGGTGAACCGCGTCCGGGTTGAGACCTTCGGTAGCTACAAGCTCCAGATCGATATTGCCGCGCATGACATAGATCGAGCACACTTCGGCGACCATATTGGACGCGATGAGGACAACGATACTATCCAGCTTTTTTTGCGCGTCGCCCGGCCCCGCCATGGCTTCACGCAATCGGCGGAGCAGAACACGCGGGCCGATCAGGTTGCCGCGCATTTTCGAGCTTCCTCTCTATGTGCCAGACAGTCTGGCAGGTGAAATACGATCTCTAATCCGACCCTATCAGGCCATCAAGCGGATCGATTAATTCATGTCCAGKCCATATACCGAATGCAATGTCCGCACCGCRRNGTYNCYGYMYRWWCCGCYNTCRAKSRRRWCGCYRMWYWYARWYYCAGMHGNGGWMRTSRCCWGRRYVWKSWKAWTCTTGTCWGCCAGCGCCTTGAACATTTGMGCCGCAACRCCRGCRTGACTTCGCATCCCGACGCCGATAACCGATACTTTYACAATATCAGTYGCCCCCAATAGATCGCCATACTTGAGCTGRTCCTTGAGTGGCGTGATGACAGCCTTGGCACGTTCAAAATCCGCGACCGGGACCGTAAAGGTAATGTCGGTCTGTTTGCCGTTTGCAGAAACATTCTGGACAATCATATCCACATTGATATTGGCGTCCGCCAGCGGTCCGAAAATCTGGGCCGATACACCAGGCTGGTCCTGGACCTCCAGCAAAGTGATTTTCGCTTCGTCGCGCGAATAGGTAATCCCGCTGACAACATGCTTTTCCACGATCTCATCCTCATCACAAACCAGGGTCCCGACCCCGCCATTGCCTTCTTCAAAGGCAGGCGCAAGCGATTCGGGGTCTTCAAAACTTGATCTTACCATCATGCGGACGCCATATTTCATGGCCATTTCCACCGAACGCGTCTGCAACACCTTGGCGCCGAGTGACGCCAGTTCCAGCATTTCTTCATACGACACCCGCTCAAGCCGGGTCGCTGCTGAAACAATGCGCGGGTCAGAAGTATAGACGCCATCTACATCGGTATAAATATCGCAACGGTCAGCCTCGATCGCGGCTGCGATCGCGACCGCGCTGGTATCCGATCCACCCCGGCCAAAGGTCGTTATCCGCCCAGAATCCGAGATACCCTGAAAGCCCGCGACAACCGCCACCTGGTTTTCTTCCAGTCGCGATACCAGCAAACTATTTTCAATGCCGCCAATTCTGGCAGACCCGTGGGTCTCATCGGTGCGCAACGGGATTTGCCACCCCTGCCACGACCGCGCCGATACGCCCATGCTCTGCAAGACAATGGCCAATAGCCCGGACGTTACCTGTTCGCCGGACGATACCACCGTATCATATTCGCGCGCGTCATGGAGCGGACTGGCTTCGCGGGTCCATTCCACAAGCTGGTTGGTTGTCCCGGCCATGGCCGAAACGACAACGGCGACCTGATGACCGGCATCGACCTCACGCTTGACGTGCCGGGCGACAACCCGGATACGGTCGATATCGGCAACAGACGTGCCACCAAATTTCATGACGAGACGGGCCATCGGCGACCATAAATCCTCGTGTTGCAAAAATTTCGCCGGTACCAACCGGCGCAATATTGGTATAATCCTGAATGGACCGGGACTTCATAACCCCATAGCGGATACACTGCAAAGAAAAAGGCCAAATGATGAATAGCCGAAGCACAATTGACCCGGAAGAAGTTGCGCGTTTTTCTGCGCTTGCCGACGAATGGTGGGATCCACACGGTAAATTCAAGCCTTTGCATAAATTCAACCCGGTCCGGTTGTCCTATATTCAGGAAAAAATTTGCGCCCAATTCAAACTGGCAGAAGGCACAAATTCAGTCTTCAAGGGTTTGCGCATTCTGGATATCGGGTGCGGTGGTGGCTTGCTATCAGAACCAATGGCACGCCTCGGTGCTGAAATTGTTGGTGCTGACCCGTCCAGGGTCAATATTGAAACTGCACGTATCCATGCCGAGAGCCAGGGTTTGGATATTGATTATCGCTGCACTACATCTGAAGAATTGGCGGAAGCTGGCGAAACATTTGACGTTGTCTTGAATATGGAAGTGATCGAGCATGTTGCTGATCCGGCCTTGTTCATTGAATCTTGCGCCACTATGGTGCGCCCCGGCGGGTTGATGATCGCCGCCACCCTCAACCGTACCGTGAAGGCGTTTGCGCTCGCCATTGTTGGTGCCGAATATATTTTGCGCTGGTTGAAGCCCGGCACCCATACCTGGGAGAAATTTGTAACGCCGGAAGAATTCAACGAATTTCTTAAGCCCACCAAGCTGCGCCGCACCGACTTGACCGGCGTTGCCTATAATCCATTGGCCGATAGCTGGCGGCGCACTAGCGATGTGGATGTGAATTATATGATCACTACGGCGCGGAAGAAACCTTCAGCTACCGCGAAATCCCGCAAGGCCAAAGCCTAGTTCTGGTCATCTGGTAAAACCGGAAGCGGGAGAACATCAATCCCTTCCTCCTTCAGATCGGTCACTTCTTCCGCTGAAGCTTCGCCATAAATGCCGTGCGGTTCGACTTCTTCATAGTGAATTTTACGCGCCTCTTCGGCAAATTTCGGCCCCACATAATCAGCGTTATTTTTTACATGTTCGCTCAATTGGCGCATCATCGACCGCATCTCTGCCTGATTTTCGCCCGTGTGAACCACCGATTGTGCTCGGCTTTTTTTGCCAGCACCAACGCTGGCAGCCCCAAGCGACGGGGCCATGATCTGTTTATGGATATTTGCCGACCCGCAGACCGGGCAGGTCACATCRCCAGATTCTTGCTGCGCTTCAAATGCCGACGAGCTCGGGAACCAGGCTTCAAACCCGTGAGCGTTTTCACAATTGAGCGTATAGAGGATCATTCAGCTGCTCTGGATACGGTGTCGAGACCAATTTGAACGCCAAAGGCTTTGTCGTGCGTAAGGGCTGGAATACGCGTGCGTGCCGCGCTCACTTCAGCTGGATCAATATCACCATAAATCACGCAAGGCTCTGTCCCGGCTTCCGCCAAAATTTCGCCCCACGGAGACACAATCATGSWRTGCCCRTACGTGTCCCGRCCATTGGCATGACGCCCGCCCTGAGCKGCAGACAGAACAAARCATCCATTTTCRATGGCCCGCGCSCGCTGCAAAATWGACCAATGCGCSGYSCCKGTTTGTTTTGTAAATGCCGCCGGGATCGCCAGAAACGAAGACCCGGCATGGGCCARCGCCCGGTACAAAGCCCCAAACCGGATATCGTAGCAAACCGTTACGCCAAGCCGCCCCCACGGTAGATCAACCGCAATTGCGGTCTGACCGGGCTGGTAGTTTTTAGATTCGCGATAAACTTCACCGTTTGGCAAATCCACATCGAACATATGAATTTTGTCGTAGCGCACGGCAAGCGTTCCATCCGGCGCGATCACAAATGCGCGGTTGGCGGCTTTGTCATCAGCAATCCGGACAGCGATCGACCCAAGATGCAGCCAGATGCCCAATTCTTTGGCRAGVGCAWAAAASYGYKBCARRTAAGGATCATYTTCTTCGYGRCWTATTTTRTGRAACAGCGCCTTGCTGCTCAATTCCATAAGCATGGTYTGTTCGGGCGTCTGGACATATYTGGCRCCYTGRCCGGCRGCTTCGCGGATCAGGCTTTCGGCGTCAGAATAGTTTTGCGCCAAATCCTGACCGGTCTGCAATTGGACACAGGCCGCTTTGAAAGGTTCATTTGTCATCGCAAATCCTCTCTTCTTGATCAGACTGAAAGCAGTTTATCCAGCTCACCATTGCCTTCAAGCGCATAAAGCTCATCGCATCCGCCCACATGGGTTTTGCCGACAAAAATTTGCGGCACCGAGGTTTTGCCAGCAAGCTCCGTCATCTGGCGTCGCCCGGCTGGATCAAAAGTTACATCAATCTCGGAATAGGCAACATTTTTCTCACCAAGCAAGCGCTTGGCGGAGTGGCAATAGGGACAAAGCATAGTTGTATAAATAGTAATTTCGGTCATGGGTCAGTTTCACTAATTGGATCGATATTAAAATCTTATATGGCAGCCTGAAGGATTTCTGCAACCTGTGCGAAGACAAGAACATCAACATTAATCGCCCCGGCACGCAGCAAAGCCCGCGATGCCGCATTCGCGGTTGCCCCCGTTGTCAGTACATCATCGACAAGAATAACCCGGCGCCCGCGTATCATGGGCACATGCCTGTCCGGTACATTGAAAGCATTCGCTACATTGCGTTTGCGCTGCGTATCGCTCAACCCGACCTGTTGCGGGGTAGCTCTGGTGCGTGACAACCCGTCATACATCAGGGGCACGTTCGCAAAGCGGGCTATATGAGCCGCTAGTTGCAGCGACTGGTTGAACCGGCGCGACCAGAGACGGCGCACATGCAGCGGTACCGGCATAATGATATCCGCGCCATCAAGCATTTCCTGCCCGGCCCGGAACATCATCCGCGCCATGGGGAGCGCATAATCCGAACGGTCGCGATATTTCAAGCCATGAACCAGTTGCCGCGCCGGGTCATTGTAAAGAACGGCAGATCGGGCGTGCGCAAATACCGGTGGCGCGGCTTGCGCACCAGCGCTGACGGTCCCTGGCAATGCGGGCAACGCAAACGGTATTCCCAACCGGTCACAAACCGGCGCTTCAACCAGATCAAGCGTCATCCAGCATTCGGGACAAAGGTGACCTTGTTCATTGATGATGGCGCGACAAACCGGGCATTGGGGCGGCAACACAAAATCCGCGATTGTCCGGGCAAAAGCATGAACCCCGCCACCAAGGCGAGCCAGTGTCGTTTCTGAACGAATGGTCTGTTCATGAACAATGTGCATGTGCATAAGACAAATGTTAGGACTATTCTCTCGATACCACCAGATCGAATAATTTGCTCACTTCTACCAAGACATGAAACCCCCTGTGGCATGACCCAAATCCCGGAAATTTTTGACCGCGCATTGCTTCGCGCCCGCCGCCAACGGGTTGCGGGTGAAGCCACGAATGGCGATTTCCTTCATGACCGGATCGGCAGGGAACTGGCAGAGCGGGTTGCTGATATTTCCCGGCAATTTGAGGTCGCTGTTGATCTTGGAACTCATACCGGCAAGCTTGCAATGGCGTTGGAGAATGCACCAAATGTCGGTCATGTCATCACGTCCGATGGATGCCGAAATTATCTAAAGAACAAATCCGGTTTGAATGTGGTTGCAGATGAAGAATGGCTGCCGTTCCGGGCAGGCTGCCTCGACCTGATCGCCAGTAATTTGCAACTCCAATGGGCCAATGATCTGCCGGGGGTTTTTGCCCAGGCCAACCAGGCGCTGAAACCAGACGGGTTATTTATGGCATCCATGTTTGGTGCCGGAACCTTGCCGGAACTACAAGCATCCTTGCTGGACGCGGAACTGGATATAACCGGCGGCGCCAGCCCTCGTATTGTGCCGCTACCGGATGTGCGTGAAATCGGCGCTTTGTTGCAAAGGGCCGGGTTCGCCTTGCCGGTTGTCGACAAGGATATAATCAAAGTGCGTTACGCATCTCCATTTGATCTGATGCGAGATTTGCGCCTGATGGGCGTAACCAATGTTGCAACAGAAAGAAGCCGCAAATTTTTGCGCCGGGATGTCCTGTTGAAAGCCATGGAAATTTATATGGAGAGGTTCGCGGAACCAGACGGGCGTATTCCAGCGACCTTCTCGATCATCTATCTGTCAGGCTGGCATCCTCATGAAAGCCAGCAAAAACCCCTTGCCCCCGGTTCAGCAAAGACGCGCCTCGCCGATGCCYTGAAAGGACAAGACGGTCTTAAATCAAACCAATGAATGCGGTTTTGATCGAAAATCACCGGCCAAGATTACATCGCGTTATTGACGTTGTTGAATGACCCGGTGACATTTGATCCCAAAAACATCACTGCACCCGCAATCGCAACTGCAATACCTGCCGCAATAAGGGAATATTCGACCGCTGTTGCACCATTTTCATCAGACAGAAATTCTCTGACCAGCGACCGGGCTGAAATTTTTTGGTTTTGAATATTCAAAATWATAAGTCTCTCTTTTTATCTTTGACATCGCCTGGATCAAAGAAGGTCTCTCAATGTTGCCACCAGTGGCACATCGGCCGGTGGCATTGGATAATCCGCCATGCCCGCTGGCCTGACCCAGCGCAGCACCTGCCCCTCACGAGGCTGGGCAATACCGCTCCATTTTCTGCAAATGTATAGCGGCATCAAAAGATGAAAATCGTCATAAACGTGGCTTGCAAATGTCAGCGGTGCGAGACAGGCCTTCGTTACGTCAATCCCGAGTTCTTCATGGAGCTCGCGAACCAAAGCCGTCTCTGGCATTTCCCCTGGTTCAACTTTGCCACCAGGAAATTCCCACAACCCTGCCATCGATTTCCCGGCAGGACGTTGCGCCAACAAAACCCTATCGTCTACGTCAACAAGGGCACAAGCCACGACAAGAACGGTTTTCATCGTTGCAGGCTCCATTTTGCCGGTGATTTGTTAAAATTTGATAACACGACAACGTCTCAAAAATCACGATAGAACCGTAAGGTCAACTTCGATAATCAGCATTGATCGCGATATATTCCTTTGTCAGGTCGCAGGTCCAAACCTGGGCTTTGCCTCGCCCCAAACCCAAATCCACCCGGATCGTGATCTCGTCATTCTTCATATATTTTGCAGCCAGGTCTTCGTCGTAGGCAGCGTCTCGTTCACCGTCAAATGCGACGCGAATGTCACCGAACCAAATCGCCAGCATGTCCCGGTCGGCAGGTTCGCCGGCCTTCCCAACGGCCATGACGACACGCCCCCAATTGGGGTCTTCGCCAGCAACCGCCGTTTTAACCAGTGGCGAATTGGCAATCGACAGGGCAACCTTTTTGGCCGACCGGGCCGACACCGCGCCATCCACTTCGACGGTAATAAATTTGCTGGCACCCTCGCCATCGCGAACAACCTGTTGCGCCAGATCCACAAGCACCTCGTTAAGGGCTGAACGGAATCCGCGCAAACGCCGGTCCACTTTTGTGTCAATCGCTCGCACCCCGCGTTTGGCGGCGGCACCAGTGGCAAACAGGAGAACCGTATCGCTGGTAGAGGTATCGCTATCCACCGTGATTGAATTGAAACTGCCGCCAATGCCCCGGCTCAGACAATGTTGCAAGATATCTGCCGATACCGGAGCATCTGTGAAAATGAAACACAGCATCGTCGCCATATCCGGCGCGATCATGCCGGCACCCTTGGCGATCCCGTTGATGGTGACGTCCTGACCATCAATCTGAATTGTGCGGCTGCTGCCCTTGGCAAAGGTATCGGTGGTCATGATTGTCTGGGCGGCGGCGGCCCAGCCACCAGAAGAAACAGTCTCTGCCAAACGCCCAAGCAAATTAGAAAATTTGCTAGCGTCCAAAGGCTCACCGATCACGCCGGTGGACGCCAAAAACACTTCATCCGGCTGGCAATCCACCGCCTGTGCGGCGGCGGTGGCGGTTTCTCTGGTAGCAGCGCTGCCCTTCCTGCCGGTGAACGCATTGGCATTACCGGAATTCACCACCAGAGCACGCGCGCGTCCGTTGGATATATTGTCGCGGCACCATTCCACCGGGGCGGACGGGCAGCGGGATTTGGTAAAAACCCCCGCCACCTGGCAGCCACGATCGAAAACCGCCAACAAAAGATCACGCCGGTTGGTGTATTTTATACCCGCTTCAGCGGTAGCAAATCGAACCCCGTCGATATCCGGCAAATCCGGAAATCCAGCGGGCGCAAGCGGGGATTGTTTGGTCGCCATGAAATTATTCGGCGGCGGGCTGCTCCTCGCCACCGGCCTCCGCATCATCTGAGCCTGCTTCAGCCTCATTTGGGACAATTGTCACTGTGCTCGCTGCCTTCAGATTGGCAATAACTTCAGCAAAGCGCTCGCGGATAAGCACATCGCGAACCTGGCTCGATACCGCTTCAAGCGCCGGCAATTCTTTATTCCGCCGCTCTTCCACCTTGATCACGTGCCAGCCAAACTGGGTCTGGACCGGGGCTGAAATCTCGCCGTCTTCGAGCGAAAACGCAACTGTCCCAAACGCCGGAACCATGTCATTTTCACCAAAAAATCCAAGGTCTCCGCCATTGGCGCCACTGGGGCCGGTTGATTTTTCCTGGGCAAGCTCTTCAAAATCAGCACCCCCTTCAAGGGCTTCAACCAGCGCCTTGGCCTCGTCTTCGGTTTCCACCAGAATGTGCCGCGCATGAATTTCAACTTCGATCGGAACATTTGCGATTTGCGCTTGGTAAGCCGCTTCAATGGCTTCCGGTGTTATCTGGGTTTCAATTTCCTGCTCGAAATACAGATCACGCAAGGCCCGCAGGCGGACATAATTGAGCCGCCGGATAAATTCCGGTGTTTGTGATATTTCTGAAGCTTCAGCAGCGCTTGCAAGCAGCGTAAGGTTGATCATTACATCGATCAGGATCGTGCGGCGCTGCGCTTCAGGATATTGCTCAAGACTTCCAGCAAAATCTGCCTCGGCAAGCGCAATATCTGCTTCGGTAATTTGCAAATCACCGATGGTAGCAACAACGGGGCTCTCTTCTTGCGCCCACACGSCGGCAGGCGCCNNAACAATGGCTGAAGCCAGAAGGCTCGCTTTCAGGAGGCCGGTCATAAACCGTACTGGGCCATGACGACGAATTGGCTTCGGCGAAATATTCAACATTGTTCAAATTTTCCTCGGTACAAATTACGAAATGTGGCGCTTGGCTGACTTGGTCCTGCCGGTTAATCACTCCTACCCGGAGCCGGTGCAAAGTACAACGAAGACCTGATATAGGGTAAATTGCAGATGGCACAATAATAACCTAATCACCAAGCCTTCGTTGACATCATTTGGGGTGGCTCTTATGTCTGCGGCAACCCTATCGAACGGAACGGCACACATTTATTGAAAGGCCCGCAGATGGTCGGCTTAGGCTCTCTCGCAAGCAAGGTTTTTGGCAACGCAAATGATCGCAGGCTCAAAAAGTATTATGACCGCGTAACCGCGATCAATGCACTCGAAGACGAGGTCGCTGCATTGAGCGACGAAGAACTGCGTGCGCGCACGGTTTCGTTTCGTGAACAAGTCGCCGCTGGCACCAACATCGACGATCTTTTGGTGCCTGCATTCGCAACCGTTCGCGAAGCCGCCAAGCGAAGCCTCGGCCAGCGCCATTTTGATATGCAGCTTGTGGGCGGCATGGTGCTGCACGATGGYCGTATCGCCGARATGAAGACCGGCGAAGGCAAAACCCTGGTCGCAACCCTYGCCGTTTACCTGAACTCTCTTGGTGGCAAGGGCGTCCATGTTGTTACCGTCAACGATTAYCTTGCCAGCCGCGACTCCGTGTGGATGGGCCAAGTTTACAATTTCCTGGGCCTCACAACGGGCGTCATCGTCCATGGCCTTGATGACAAGCAGCGCAAGGAAGCCTATGCCTGCGACGTGACCTACGGCACCAACAACGAGCTTGGTTTCGATTATCTTCGCGACAACATGAAATATGACATGAGCGAAATGGCGCAGCGCGGGCATAATTTCGCCATCGTCGATGAAGTAGATTCGATTCTGATCGATGAAGCCCGCACACCTTTGATTATTTCAGGTCCGCTGGAAGACCGCTCCGACCTTTATATTCAGATCGACAAGCTTATTCCACGGCTTACCGAAGAGCATTTTGAGATTGATGAAAAGACCCGAACCGCAACCCTCACGGATGAGGGCACTGATGCGATCGAAGACATTCTGCGCGAAGAAGGCTTGCTGAAGGGCGAATCTCTTTACGACGTCGAAAACGTCACAATGGTCCATCACGTCAATCAGGCGCTTCGTGCCCACAAACTATTTAAACGCGACAAGGATTACATTGTCCGCGATGGTGAAGTTGTAATCATCGATGAATTTACCGGGCGTATGATGCCCGGACGGCGCTTTTCAGAAGGCCTGCATCAGGCGCTTGAAGCCCGCGAAAATGTGAAAATCCAACCCGAAAGCCAAACGCTTGCCAGCGTCACATTCCAGAATTATTTCAGGCTCTACAACAAGCTTGCCGGCATGACCGGAACAGCAGCAACCGAAGCCGCCGAATTCATGGATATCTACAAGCTTGAAGTGATGGAAATTCCGACCAACAAGCCGATTATCCGCGACGATGCCCATGATGAAGTTTACCGCACGGCGGACGAAAAATTCAAAGCCATCATCGAGCTTATCCAGGATTGTCAATCAAGAGGACAACCGATTCTGGTTGGCACGACGTCAATTGAGAAATCAGAACTACTCGCCGATATGCTCAAAAAAGAAGGCTTCCGCCAACCAGAAGCCGAAGGCGCAGGGTCCGAGGAAACCTATAAAAAGGGCAACCGGATTTTCAGGGTCCTCAATGCACGGTATCACGAGCAGGAAGCATTTATCATTTCCCAGGCCGGCGTCCCCGGCGCAGTAACGATCGCCACCAATATGGCAGGTCGCGGCACAGATATTCAGCTCGGTGGCAATCTTGAAATGCGTCTGAGTCAAGAACTTGACGATATGGAAGACGGCACCGCGCGGGACAAAAAAGAAAACGAAATCAAAGCAGACGTCGCCCGCTTGAAGGAAGAAGCGATTGCCGCCGGTGGCCTCTGTGTGGCCGGTACCGAGCGCCATGAAAGCCGGCGCATCGACAACCAATTGCGCGGCCGTTCAGGACGTCAGGGTGACCCGGGCAATTCGCATTTTTTCCTCTCCCTTCAAGATGACCTGATGCGTATCTTCGGCAATGAGCGAATGGATTCAATGCTCGTCAAACTCGGCCTTGAAGAAGGCGAGGCGATTGTCCATCCATGGATCAACAAGGCGCTGGAAAAGGCGCAGCAGAAAGTTGAAGCCCGCAACTTCGATATCCGTAAAAACCTGCTCAAATTTGATGACGTGATGAACGACCAGCGCAAGGTCATGTTCGAACAGCGGATCGAGTTGATGGACGACGCCAATGCCAGCGAAACTGTCATCGACATGCGCCATCAGGTTGTTGACGATCTGGTCACAGCAAATATTCCCGAGAAAGCCTATGCCGAACAATGGCAATCCGAACATCTCCAGGAAGAGATCAAACGCATCTTCGGCATCGACGCGCCAATTGTAGATTGGGCTGCGGAAGAAGGCATCGCAGACGAAGAAATCCACGACCGGATCATTGATGCGGTTGACGATTTGGCTGCGAAAAAAGCGGAATCCTTTGGTCCTGATATTAATCGCCAGATCGAAAAGGCTGTTGTCCTGCAAACGCTGGACGGCTTGTGGCGCGAACATCTGGTGATGCTGGATCACCTGCGCCAGGTTGTTGGTTTGCGCGGCATCGCCCAGCGCGATCCCTTGCAGGAATATAAAACCGAGGCCTTCACACTGTTTGAAAGCCTGCTCTCGCGTATGCGCGAAGGGGTGACCGGCCAGATGGCCCATGTCCAGATTACGCAGCGCGAAGAGCCAGCATTGCCTGAAATGTCAGGGTCACATACCGATCCCGACACCGGCGCCAATCTGATGCAACCAGCAACGCCATCGGCACAAGCGGAAACATCGAACCGCGATCCCGCCGACCCCTCAACCTGGGGTAAAGTAGGCCGCAACGAAATTTGCCCATGTGGGACCGGCAAGAAGTTCAAACATTGCCACGGCAAATTGACGTAAGACTGGCGGATGATTGTCAATAAATTCAGAGCACTTTTATCTCGTGCCACGGGCATCCCGATAACGGTCACTTCAAAGGCATTTGACACGCCTTTGAAATTTCGTGTCAATTGTCGTGACAATGTCTCGCGRCATATCGCTAAATATGGCGGTTACGAGCTACGCCTCACAAAGCATTTGCGTGATCTGGTCAGAACAACAGATACATCCGGACTATTTATTGATATCGGCGCCAATGTGGGTTGGTACAGTCTGAATTTTGCCAAATTGAAACAGATAGACCGTGTCGTCGCGTTTGAGCCGGATTTGAAAAATTATACCTCGCTGATAAAAAATATTGATTTGAACGCCGACGAAAAAATTGTCGCGCTGCCATTCGCAGTAGGTGATAAATCCTCATTCGCAAGCCTCTATCGCTACAAAGTATCAAACCAGGGGCATAATTCGCTGCTTGAAGATTACGGTCTTGGATCCCGTCAGGTGCCTGTATTTCCGCTCGACAAAGTRTTGGAATTACTTGAGTTTCAGGACAARCCYGTAAAGGCRATAAAAATTGACGTAGAGGGTTATGAAGTTCCGGTACTGGATGGCGCATCGCGCACCCTTGCCAAAGCCGAAATTGTGCAAACAGAATTGTCGCCCGGGCTTTTGGAAAAAAATGGCAACAATACCGGCGATATATTGAAACGGATGAAAAAGTTCGGCTTCATGCCAAATCAAATGGCTCCTGATGGGAAGTTACAACGTGTCTCAGACGCAACCATCAGGGATGCGGTGGTGCAAACCGACATCATCTGGACCCGCGACTGACCGGTTCCGCCTAGGCTCGCCATATTGCAGGCTCAACGAGATATTCAATCTGCAACCCCTACCCATCTTGTTCCCTGCCCGCTATAATCTGACCCCATGAACCAAGACGTTATCATCCTGTTTTGCCTGTTCGGATTTGTCTTCACATTTTTGCTGTGGGGGCGATGGCGCTATGACCTGGTTGCSTTTSTGGCGCTGATYMTKGCKSTGATWKTTGGMRTTGTMMMMWCYGAYSMRGCCTTTRSMGGMTTTGGTCACCCGGCRRYTGTSRTSRTYGCCCTTGTTTTGATTGTCAGCCGGGGGCTTTTCAATTCCGGCGCCATCGACATGCTGACCCGCCTTGTGCTGGATTCCAACCGAAAGCTAAGCGCCCATATCGCAATTATCGGCGGGGTTGGGGCGGCTTTGTCCGCGGTCATGAACAATGTGGCGGCGCTTGCATTATTGATGCCAGTGGATATGGAAGCCGCCGCCAAAGCCAAGCGCAGCCCGGCAACAACCTTAATGCCGCTCTCCTATGCGACCATCCTTGGTGGCATGGTCACTTTGATCGGCACGCCGCCCAATATCATCATCGCCGCGTTTCGCGAAAAATCTCTCGGCGAAGCCTATTCGATGTTTGATTTCGCCCCGGTCGGTTTTGCATGCGCTG
>JAESRU010000137.1 GCA_016764455.1 Hyphomicrobiales bacterium
CTGATCCGCCACGATTGCGCCCATGTGATGGCGGAAGCGGTGCAGGATTTGTTTCCCGGTACTCAAGTTACAATCGGGCCGACCATCGAGAATGGATTTTATTACGATTTTGCCCGTGACGAGCCGTTTACCCCGGAAGATTTGCCAAAAATCGAAAACCGGATGCGCCAGATCATCAAGCAAAACCGGCCGTTTACCCGCGAGATATGGAGCCGGGAACAGGCGGTCGCGCATTTCAAGGAGGTCGGCGAAGACTATAAAGTCGAGCTGGTTGAGACCATTCCTGAAGGCGAAGACCTGAAGGTTTATCGTCAGGGCGATTGGCTCGATCTTTGTCGTGGACCGCATATGACGTCGACTTTGAAAATCGGTACGTCCTTTAAATTGATGTCGGTGGCGGGTGCCTATTGGCGTGGAGATTCCAACAATACCATGCTGTCACGCATCTACGCGACGGCTTGGGCCAATGATGATGATCTGAAAGCCTATCTGCACCGGCTGGAAGAGGCCGAGCGCCGTGACCATCGCCGCCTTGGTCGGGAAATGGACCTGTTTCATTTCCAGGAGGAGGGGCCGGGGACGGTTTTCTGGCACCCCAAAGGCTGGACCATGTTCCAGTCCATGATCAATTATATGCGCCGCCGTCAGGATACAGCCGGGTATGTGGAAGTGAACACCCCGCAATTGCTTGACCGCTCCTTGTGGGAAGCCTCGGGGCATTGGGAAAAATATCACGAAAACATGTTTGTGACCGAAACCGAAGACGGTCGCATCTTTGCGTTAAAACCGATGAATTGTCCGGGCCATGTGCAGATTTTTAAGGATGGCCTGAAAAGCTATCGTGATTTGCCACTGAAAATTTCTGAATTCGGGATCGTCCATCGCTACGAACCATCTGGCGCGCTGCATGGTTTGATGCGGGTGCGCGGGTTTACCCAGGATGACGCCCATATTTTTTGTACCGAGGAGCAAATCACTGCGGAAAGCCTCAAGATCAATGAATTGATGCTGTCGATCTACAAGGATTTCGGGTTTACCGATGTGCGCATCAATTTCTCTGACCGTCCGGAAAAACGCGTCGGGTCTGATGAGATCTGGGACAAGGCGGAAGACGCGCTCAAAAAAGCAATTGAGGCGTCAGGTGTCGAATGGGGGCTTAATCCGGGCGATGGCGCTTTTTATGGCCCGAAACTCGAATATGTGCTGCGCGATGCAATTGGCCGCGAATGGCAATGCGGCACGCTGCAAGTGGATTTCAATTTGCCCGAGCGGCTGGATGCATTTTACATCGCGCCGGACGGTGAAAAATATCGCCCGGTGATGTTGCATCGGGCGATGTTTGGGTCGCTGGAACGCTTCCTTGGCATTTTGATCGAGCATCATGCCGGGCATTTCCCGTTATGGATCGCGCCGCTCCAGATCGTCGTGGCGACGATCACGTCTGATGTTGATGATTATGCGGTCAAGGTGCGCGACGCTTGTGTTGCGGCCGGGCTGCGGGCTGAATTTGATGTGCGGAACGAAAAGATCAATTACAAAATCCGCGAACATTCAGTTGCAAAAGTGCCAGTGATCATGGTGGCCGGAAATCGCGAAGTGGAAGACGGGACAGTAAATATCCGCCGCCTCGGATCGCGCGATCAGGTTACGGTGAAGCTTGAWGASGCGATTGMAGCYTTGGTSGCRGAAGCTGTTGCTCCCGATCTGGCATAATCCTGTTAGTTAGCCTAACCCCGTTAGCGGGTTAGAACTTCGACTTCGAAATCCTGTCCGGGAATAACCGAGAAATTGCGATTGAAGGACTGGCCATCGTTGCGCGCCARWACGGTGTAGTTTCCTGCGGCCAGCAAATAGCTTGGAAACGCGCCAACACTTTCAGCAACAATRTTGCCGTCTTCATCAAGGATGCTCCATGATGTACCGGCAAGCGCTTCGCCGCCTTCATCTGTCACCAGCTTCAAAGTGATCCGTGCGGCGCTGTGGCTGATTTCGGCATCGGTCAATTTGCCGGCCTGGATTTGTACGTCAGCGCGGACGACCGCGTTGGCATCGCCATATTGGCTGACAATGTGATAGGTGCCGGCATTCAGACGGATGATCAATCCTTCCGGCGCAGAAGGCATAACCAATTTGCGCTGGCCAAATTCATCCTGCTCCGAAGAATAGACAGTGTGGCGTGCTAGGTCGGCAATGAGCGGTTGGTCACCGGCCAATCGACTGGAAAGGCGCAAGCCCCCTGCATTCAATACGATGACCTCGTCGAGCGTCCCCCCGGTCAAGGTGATTTCGCGCGTTGCATTGGCCCGGCCATAAGCGACGTGGAGAATATAATCGCCTGCAAGTAGTTGGAACAAGGGACTACCTTCTTCATTGCGGGCGACCACTTTGAAATTTCCCTGTTCATCGGGAATGCTTGAAAAAACCCGCCAAACAAGGCCGTTTTGCAACGCCGCGCTCTCGGTCGTCAATGTTGCTGAAACGCGCAATATTCCGGTCTGGGCAGGTTCATCTTCTTTGGTAATTTGTTGTTCCAGCCGCGCCAAAACTTCATTGGTCGGAATTGCGTTCGTGACGATCGTTTCGCCTGCCGACAACAAGCTCGCGCTGGCCGGAACGTCGGTCAGGCTGCCGGTTATGGTTTCATCTGCTTCACTTGCAACTTCGGCGACGCTTTCCACCGGAGGGTTCGCGCGGAGCGTTGGCAGAGCAGGCATCGGGGCAGGGGCTGTGGTATCGATCATCGGATTGGCGGTCGCGACATGGGGGGCCGCTGGGCTGAAGTCTGTCGCAACGGGAGCAGGTGTCCCGCCAAATACAACCGCTTCAATCGCGACAAGAGCCGCTTCAAATTCCTGGTTGTTGGTGGCGCGGTAAAAATTTCCACCGGTGGTGGTCGCCAAGCATGAGAGATTTTCGTGCTCCGCGCCAATGGTCTCATTGAACGCGATTGGGTGAATGCGAAGGTCAGGATTTTGCTGTTTCAGCTCAGCAGCGACGGCGCACGGGTTGCCTGTACAATTGTCCGGTCCGTCGAAGACAAGGACCACATCGATAGCTCCGGATGATGCAGGGTCACGCGCTTCGCCAACTGCCTGGCGCAATGCCGCCGCTATTGGTGTCGCACCCTTGGGATTGATTCCATCGACGATCTGGCTGAACGCGGCCTGATCGATTGTGCTGACCGGGATCATTGTTTGGATATCGCTGCACACGCTCGCCTGGGTGTGACCGAAACTGACCAAGCCTGCATTTATGCGCCCGGCTAGGCGGCCAAAACTGGAATTGAGGCCATTGCGGATCGTGACGATTTTATGCTCGCCATTGATCTGCGCCCACATGCTGTTTGATGAATCCAGGACATAAACCAAAGCTGGTTGAGCCGCAAAAACCTGAGCGGCTAGTGCAACCACGAGGAACGCAGTTGCAGGCAATATTTTCAGTAATGAAGCGAAGCTGCGCAGCATGTGGTTAAACTGTTCCCTAAACCCAAAGTATAAATGTCCAAATTACCCAGCCCCGTTTGACACGCGAATCGCGGTCAATTCAAGGCATTGCTTAAATCAGATATATCATTTGCGTCCGACCTAGGCTATTTTGGGGTAGGTGACAGGACGTGTTACATGGGGATGTGGTTAACGTCCGGATTTTCAATTTTATTGATGGTGGAAAATGGCGGGAATTATTGATTTCTTGCTGGCGCGGCGTTCTGTGCCAGTGGCAATGTTGGAAGAACCGGGGCCGGATGTAGCCCAATTGCAAAAAATTCTAACGGCTGGCGCGCGCGTGCCGGACCATGGCAAATTGGCGCCGTGGCGTTTCATTGTCTTTCAAGGTGATGCCCGGACCTCATTTGGCAACGTGCTTGCCGATATTCTTTTGAAGAAAAACCCGGATGCCGGGGACAAGAAACTTGAAGATGAGCGGCAAAGGTTTGCACGCGCTCCGTTGGTTCTCGGTGTCATTTCGAGCCCCGTCGTGCATCCAAAAGTTCCGGAATGGGAACAGGTCTTGTCGGCTGGCGCTGCGTGCCAAAATATTCTGATTGCCAGCAACGGGCTTGGTTTTGGTGCGCAATGGCTTTCCCAATGGCCGGCATTCGACAAGGATGTGGAACGCGCCTTGAACCTTGGTGAAGCAGAAAAAATAGCCGGGTTCATATATATCGGGACAGCGCGTGAATCGTTTGATGACCGGCGCAGGCCCAACCTTGATGAAATCACGCAATATTGGACCGGTTGATATCGGTCGCAAATTACAGGCTATCGAATGTATTTTTACGATGCAGTTGAAAATAATCACGGTCTCAAACACGACCCCTACAAGGCAATTGTTGCGCCCCGGCCAATCGGCTGGATTTCTTCACTGAGCGAAGAGGGCAATCCCAATCTCGCGCCCTACAGTTTTTTCAACGGGGTGAGTGACAATCCGCACATCGTCATGTTTTCGAGCACAGGGCGGAAAGATTCCGTCGAGAATATCGAAGCGACCGGGGAATTTGTTTGCAATCTCGCGACCTGGGATTTGCGGGAGCAGATGAATATCAGTTCAGCGATGGTACCGTCCGGGATCAATGAGTTTGCTCTGGCCGGATTGACCGAGGCACCCTGCAAAATGGTCAAGGTGCCGCGCGTAGGTGAAAGCCCGATTGCGATGGAATGCAAATATCTCCAGACCATCAGGCCCAAAGACCTGTCAGGCACAGAACTCGATTCATATATTATTTTGGGTCAAGTCGTCGGCATCCATATCGATGAAGCCTGTATCGAAGATGGGATGATCGATCTGTTGCGGGTCCGCCCGATTTCCAGGCTTGGCTATATGGATTATGCCGTTGTGGACAATTTATTTTCGTTGTCCAGGCCGGTTGTTGAGGGTGAAATCTAGCGTTTAATCCCGTCCCGCCAGTTTTGCGCGGGAAAGGATTTTTTCAGCCCGCAACAAATGTGGCCTGTCTAGCATTTCCCCGTTGATTGAAACCACGCCTGCATTGCCGGAATTTTCGAACGTGGCGACAATTTCGGTCGCCCGCTGTACCGCAGCCTCGGATGGCGTGAAGGCCTGGTTGATAATATCGATCTGGTTGGGATGGATTGCCATCTTTCCTGTAAATCCGTCGCGACAAGCGGCGTCACATTCGGCTTTCAAGCCTTCATCATCGCGAAAATTCACAAATACCGTATCCAGCGGTTGGGTCTCGGCGGTCACTGCTCCGGCAAGGCAGAGGACGCGGGCCAGACGATATGGGTCGGTCAATCCGCCATCATCGTTGCGGCTTGTCTGGGCGCCAAGGTCAGCGCTCAAATCTTCCGCGCCCCAGGTTAGTGCCGAAAGCCGTTTGCTGGCACCTTGATAGGTTCCAAGCGTGAAAAGCGAAGCAGCGGTTTCGGTTGCCACAGCGCTGATCAGGGTGGTGCCGTCTTCGATATTGTTCAGCGCTTCAAGGACGGTCAGCTTGGCGTCCAGATGGGTTACGTCAGCGCCGGACAATGTCTTTGGCAACATGATCCCGGCAGGGCGGGCGTCCATGACAGCTTTCAGGTCGTCATCTGTAAGGCCCGTATCAAGGGCGTTGACGCGCACCCAGAATGTGGGACCGTCATCTTTTGCGTCTTGAAGAAACGCGGCGGTGATTTTGCGCGCGTTCCCTTTGTTATCGGGCGCCACGGAATCTTCCAAATCAATAATCACGGCGTCAGCGCCGGACCCCAAAGATTTTGCCAGTTTTTTCTCGCTATCACCCGGCACAAACAACCATGAACGCATGGATCAGGCCTCAGTCTTTCTGCGCATGAAGGCTTGGCGCAAGCAAATGGCGACCAGTTCATCATTCTGGTTGAAGGCTTTGTGCTCCAGTTCGACGATGCCAGCGTCGGGACGTGATTTGGATTCACGTTTTGACACGACCTTCGTTGAGACATGAATCGTGTCTCCCTGAAATAACGGATGGGGAAACCGCACATCCTGCATGCCAAGGTTGGCAATTGTGGTGCCGACTGTAGTGTCGTTGACGGCGATCCCGATCATCAGCCCGAGGGTGAAGATCGAATTCATCAGGGGCTGGCCCCATTCGGTTTCGGTTTCGCAAAAATGCCGATCAATATGCAGAGGCTGCGGGTTCAGTGTCATGTTCGAGAACAGCATATTGTCCATCTCGGTGACCGTGCGCCGGAGCGGGTGGTGGAATTCATGCCCGACCACAAAATCATCAAAATATAGAGCTGCCATTTATTTTCTCCGTCGCCAATATCAAAAAAATTCGGAATGCATTATCCGGCAAAATATCGCTCTTTCACGGGAGACACAATGGTGATTTTCAATTAGCCTCTACCGGGCTCATTAACAGTTGGTTAACCATGCTCAACCTATTCTTGTTGACCCTGAAATTTGAGCTGCTGGACAATTGGTCATGGTCGGATTTATTTCGGAAACACCGGGCATAAATATCTCAGGCGCGTTGCAGAATGCGAGCCAACGCACGGGCGTTGGCTTCGAATATCTGATGCGCACGGCAATGCAGGAATCCAGCCTCAGGCCGGATGCCCAGGCGAGTACATCGTCTGCTGCGGGGTTGTTCCAATTCATCGAATCTACCTGGCTGCGTACGCTGAAAACCGAAGGCCCTAATCTTGGTTTGGGTGAAGCCGCCCAGGCGATTGAAGCGACCGGGCAGGGGCGCTACACGGTGCGCGACAGCCAGCTTCGCGAACAAATTTTGAATATGCGCCACGACCCGGAAGTTGCGGCCTTGATGGCGGGCGCGCTGACCCGTGAAAACAGCGATAGTTTAAACAATATGCTGGGGCGCAGCCCAACCGATGGCGAATTGTATATGGCGCATTTTTTGGGTGCTGATGGGGCAGGGCGATTAATTTCGCTCGCTGAAGAGCGCCCTGGAATTAGTGCGGCGCGGGCATTTCCTGATGCGGCGCGGGCCAATCGTTCGATTTTTTATGAGCGCGACGGACGCGCCCGCAACACCGCCGACGTCTATCATTTGCTAAACCGGAAACATGAAGCTGCTGACGCACCAGCGCGGGAAATTCTTGGCGAGATGCCGCCGGCACCACGCGTGGCAGGAATAGGCTCTTTGTTTGAATCATTATTCCGGGTCTTTACCGGGCGCGGGGCAGAGCAACCATTTTCGAGTTATTTCACCACAGAAAATCTTGATCGGCTGGCAGAAGAGCCGGTTGCGCCAACCAGTCGGAATGGGCTCTCGATATCGTCATCCGGTGAACGTCAGATTTACGGCCCGCCAACACTTGCGGCCGCTACGGCGAGCGCCAGTTATTCCCGCCACGCTGTCTGGTCGGATATCGAGCGGCGCGGTGATGATCCTGCCGCGATCGCCTGACAAATAAAAGCCACAAACCCGGATAATTTATGTTGCGTTACCCGCAATCCTGCTTCACGCATGGATTAAGCGTGCGGGCATGTTGTAACCACATCATTTAATTTTTTCGACGCTGTTTTTCCGGTGTAGCCATGAAAGAAATTTTAAAGGGCGTCTGGCCTCTGTTTTTAGCCATTGGCTTTCTGATGACCGGCAATGGTCTTCAAGGAACCTTGCTTGGATTGCGGGCAGCGAGTGAAGGGTTTGACGAAATCACGATCGGGTTGGTCATGTCGGCTTATTCGGGCGGGTTTTTACTGTCGTCGGTTCTGGCCCCCAAACTCATTCGCAATGTTGGCCATATCCGGGTATTTGCAGCGTTTGCGTCTATTGCATCCACGACCGTGTTGCTGCACGCCGTCTTCCCCATCGCCTGGGTCTGGCTCGGGCTTCGGTTTGTAACAGGCGTGGCGATGGCCGGGCTCTACGTGGTTGCCGAAAGCTGGCTCAACGATGCTGCTACCAACAAGACCCGGGGCAAGGTTCTGTCGCTCTATATGGTCACCATGTATGCGTGTATGGCGCTTGGCCAAAGCATTCTGTTTATCAGCAGCCCCGACAGCTTTTTGCCGTTCATCATCATCTCTATTTTTGTATCCATGGCGCTTGTCCCGATTTCGCTAAAAGATCTGCCGACACCAAAAATAACGATACATAAACCGATCTCCCTGAAGAAATTGATGCGCAGTTCGCCCCTTGGGTTTTTCACCAGTCTGGCGGTTGGGATGTCCCAGGGAGCGCTATTTGGAATGGGTGCTGTTTTTTGCGCCAAAATCGGCATGAGCGTTGTTCAAACAGGTACGATCATGGCGGCGGCTTTGATCAGCGTGGTGCCGGTGCAATTCGTTATCGGGTGGATTTCAGACAGGCTTGATCGCCGTTGGGTCATAACCGGGTCTGCCCTGATTGTAACCGCGATTTCGGCTTTTGCATCGATTTCCGGGCGCACCGGATTTGGCGATATGGTTATTATTTTTGGTTTATTTGGCGCTTTCTCTTTGCCGATCTATTCCCTCGCCATTGCCCATACCAACGATTATCTGGAAGTCGATGAAATGTTGACGGCGAGCGCAAAGTTGGTTTTTGTCAACGGCTTTGGTGCCGTCATTGGCCCGATATTGGTTGGCGCGTTGATGGTCTATATTTCGGTGAATGCTTTTTTCGCATTTGGCGCTGTTATTCATCTGGCTTTGGCAGTCTATGCTCTGTGGCGTATGACCCAACGTGCAGCGGTATCTGAAGATGACCGCGGCGAATTTGTCCATCTGGCAGTACGGGCGACACCGGTYGCTGCCGTTACAGCGATTGAAGAATCTGAAGAAAGAAGCAGCTAGGRYCAAGCCTYGATTASACGCAATGTTCGGGCAAWTTATGCTGAACGGTTCCTTAATGATTGGGGGGCACCATAGGCATATTGTTTGTTGCGTTTTGTGAGTATGCTTGTGTCTGAGAGTTCTTTTTTTGCGTTTTTGAAATCCCCTGACCCCCGTGAAAGATCATTGGCAGCTCAGGTAATGGTGCGTGCGTTTGAAGCGGGCGAACTTGATGATTTCGGCGCAGATGAGCTGGTACGCGGTTTGACGCTGGTTCTTGATGATCCCGATGTTGCAGTACGCCGGGCGCTTGCTGAAGGTCTTGCAATGACCGATTATCCTCCAACACACATTGTTCAATGCCTTTGCCGTGACAATTTTGATGTGGCGCGGCCRTTGCTCGAAAATTGTCAGGCGCTGGCTGAATTTGATTTGGTTGATCTAGTGGGTGAGGGGACCGAAGCYGTACGCCGCGTGATCGCKGCCAGAGCCAATCTCCAGAAATCTGTGGCGGCGGCGCTGGCGGAAGTCGGCGAACAAGGTCCGTGCCTCATTTTGATCGAAAATGATGATGTGGACATCGCGGATGTGTCATTTGTTCGCTTGACCGAACGCTTTGGAGAAAATCCCGAGATCCGGGCTGCTTTGTTGGCGCGCCAAGATATTCCGATTGATATTCGCCATGTTCTTTTATCAAAACTTTCAGATGCCCTTGGATCCCTCATTGCGGTTCAGCAATGGATGACACCCGACCGCGCCCGGCTGGTGCTTCGCGAGGCTTGTGAAAAAGCCACGATTGAATTCACCGAAACCGCAGATGATGCAGAGCAACGGGCCCTTGTTGCTCATTTATCGCTGTCTGGCCGACTTACGCCGGGTTTGCTGATGCGGGCACTTTCGGCTGGTAATTTGCATCTCGTCACGGAATCTCTGGCGCTATTGTCGGGCTTGCCTGTGAAGCGGGTGAACCGTCTTTTGCATGACCGGCGTGCGACGACAATGTTTGCGCTGTTTGCAAGCGCCGGGCTTCCAAAAGCGATCCATTATGGTTTTCGGCTTTCGGTCAGGACCGTAATTGAATGCCGCAAGGAAGGATTTGATTTCTCGTCAAAATCAGACCGCCTCAGGCTGATCGAGCGGATGCTGACCACCTATCAAGACTTTGCGCCAGAAGACATAAGCTATCTCTATGGTCTGCTGACACGGCTTGGTAATGACGCAGCGCGCGAAGATGCTCGCGAACTTATTGATCTGGAACATTTGGAAAAAGAGTTTCAGGCGGCCTGATCAAAWWTCAGTGCTTATTCCYGAGCGGCGTCTGGTACGGATTGATTTTCCATCTTTCTCGCATAAATATCGATTTCCTGGCGGAGAAAATCATCTGTGACAATTGCCAGGCGTCGGGAAATTTCGATGCTCGTCTGATGGTTTACGTCCTGGATTTTATCCCGAACAACCGCACAAATGGCACTTACATGCTGATCGATCAGGGCAACCGGGCCGCGCTCGGGACGGGGAATTTCATACACTAACTTGCAAAGGCTGGTGGCGGGGCCAGCGGCGAGGGGATAGCCAAGGGTGGCCGCCTGTCCCTTGATATCGTGTGAGACGTGGAACAGGCGTTCCAGGGTTTCGCTGTTGGGGCCTTCTTGATGGATTATGTCACATGCCCGTGTCAGGTTTTCGCATTCTTCCTGCATCCAGTCTTCAAAGCTKGCAGATAGATTGCTGAGCGCTTTTTCWGCGCGCGCGATGGCTTCATAGTCAATTTCGCTGGTACCGGGAATGACAACCTGATCGGCAAGCGAATTGTCTGGCTGGTGCCACTCGATGCCTTTTTCTTCGGTAATTGTTACTTTCATTCTTCCCACCTGAAATCTCTGGCGTCTGCTAGATGTAAAGCGACGCTAATAATTGGTATCTTGCTATCAGCCGAACATCTTATCGATGTCATCCTGGGCTTCATTGCCCTCGACCTTGACGGCTCGTCGCTCGATGCCGGTATAATTAGGGTTGTCAAAGCGTCGCCGGTCGGGGCCGAAAAATCCTGCTGTCTTAACATACGGGCGCGGATTCATGACAATATTGAAAATACGATCGTAGAGTGATTTGGCCGAAATCGGCTTGCACAGAAATTCGGTAACGCCAAAATTGCGCGCCTGGACGACCTTTTCCTTCTCGGAATGGCCGGTCAGCATGACAATCGGGATATAGGCGTTTGAACAGGAATCCGGATTACGGATCATCTGGACTAGTTCAAGCCCGTCAAAAATCGGCATCGCCCAGTCTGTAATCAAAATATCTGGATTGTAATTTTCAACGCCTTCGAGACCAGCCGCGCCGTCTTCTGCTTCATAAACCTGACGCGATCCAAAGCCGTGCAAAAGCGAGCGAACAAGGCGTCGCATATGCGAGTTGTCGTCTACAACCAGAAAGCTCAGGCGGTCAAACGCGATTTTACTCATTGGCTTCCAGTCTCAAAAACATTGTCTGGAAAACAAACCAATCCAGACTTCTCCCCATAACCATTTGCTAACCATGGCGTTAAACTCTTAAAAATGACTGAAAGAGTGTGAGGAAGGGTTGTTGAATTTGCTGGGTTGCGTGAGGCCGGATTGCAATCGATCAGTACAGGAACTGTTCTCTCAAAATCCGCTCGTCCAGACTATGGCCAGGATCGAACAGCATCAGATTTGACGCTGATTGGTTTTCTGCAATCTCGACGGATTCAACATCGCGGATTTCCACGTGATCAGCGGCAACGCTTACAGGCCGCTTGTCGGAGTGAAGGATGTTGATTTTTATTCGGGCGGCGTTTGGCACCAACGCGCCGCGCCAGCGCCGGGGCCGGAACGGGGAAATTGGCGTAAGGGCCAAAAGCGGGCTGTTGATCGGGAGGATCGGGCCATGGGCCGAAAGATTATAAGCGGTGCTGCCAGCTGGCGTCGCGACAATCAACCCATCGCAAATCAATTCCGGCATGCGGACCTGACTATCTATTGAAATGCTCAATTTTGCCGCCTGATGGGTTTGGCGCAGGAGAGAGACCTCGTTGATTGCCTGAGCTGAATGGGATGTGCCGTCGGTGCAAATGGCTGTCATGCCAAGAGGATGAATTTCTGTCGGTTCAGCGGCCTGCAATCTTTCCGGCAGGTTTTCCTCATCATATTCGTTCATGAGAAAGCCCACAGAGCCCCGGTTCATGCCATAGACCGGAATATTGGTATTCATGAATTTATGCGCCGTTTGCAACATCAAGCCATCGCCGCCAAGGGCAACGATCACATCCGCATCATCAGGGTCGATATTGCCATAGAGACGGGTGAGGGTCTCCAGAGCGTCTTGCGCGTCTTTGCCGTCACTGGCGACAAACGAGATTTTTTCGATTTTTGATTTTGGCATCTGCTAATTGAATCTGGCTGATATGGCGGGTTTCGTGTGACAGTATAAACGCCCAGCAACCAAACGTCATCAACCTGTTTGTGGTTATGGTTCACGGCTCCGTGCATTCGGCACCGGCAAAATTGCGAGGAGACATGCCCGATCACACAATTTTGGCGCTTGATCAGGGGACAACAAGCACCCGCGCCGTGATTTTTGACGATGGCGGCGAGGTTTTGGCATCGGCGACCCGGCCGCTGGCGCAAATTTATCCCCAAGCCGGGTGGGTCGCGCATGAAGCCAGCGGCATTTTCACCGATGCAATAGCTGTCATCCGTGATGTCCTGCAACAGACCAAAGGGAATATCCCCCGTGCCATGGGCATCACCAATCAACGCGAGACGGTGCTTTTATGGGACCGGGTCACGGGGGAACCGATTTCAAATGCGATTGTCTGGCAAGACCGGCGCACGGCGGATTATTGCAAAACTTTACGGGATTCCGGATTTGAGGCTGAGGTTTCGGCAAAAACCGGGCTTTTGCTGGATCCCTATTTTTCCGCAACAAAGATCGCCTGGATTCTGGAAAATATTGAGTTTGCGAAAGAGCGCGCTTTAAACGGTGATTTGCTTGCTGGAACAATTGATTGCTGGCTTTTGTGGAAGTTGACTGGCGGCAAAACCCACGCTACCGATGCCACCAATGCCAGCCGGACCATGCTTGTTGATATTCATACTGGCAAGTGGGACCGCGCGTTGCTCGAAAAATTTGAGATACCAGCGGCCCTGCTGCCGGACATTGTTGATTGTCAGGGAAATTTCGGCGTTACCGATGGAGACCTTGTGGGTGCTGAAATTCCCATAACCGGGATTGTTGGTGATCAACAGGCTGCTGCCTATGGTCAATGCTGCTTTGAGCCGGGCAGCATAAAGGCAACCTTTGGCACCGGGGGCTTTATACTCGTGAATACCGGCGATAAGGCAATTGTATCTGAAAACCGGCTTTTATCGACAATCCTCAGTCAAATTAGCGGTCAACGCAGATATGCCCTTGAAGGCAGCCTGTTCATGGCTGGCGCCACAATTCAATGGTTGCGCGACAATCTTGGTATCATCGAAAATGCGGCAGATACCGAAGATTTGGCGCGGGCGGCGGACCCGGATTCGGGTGTTTTTCTAGTGCCTGCATTTCAAGGGCTCGGCGCACCCCATTGGGATGCTGATGCCCGCGCCATCATTGGTGGTATGACCCGGGGGACGGGGCGGGCAGAGATTGCGCGAGCGGCTCTTGAAGGTGTTGCGTTTCAGGTGCGGGACCTAATGGTCGCGATCAATGACGATCTGCGACGGGTCGAAATGTCCCTTCCGCAAAGACTGAAAGTTGATGGGGCTATGTCGCGCAACAATTGGTTTTTGCAATTTTTGGCAGACATTCTCGATATGCCGGTTGATCGCGCCAGTCAATCTGAAGCAACGGCACTTGGGGCGGCATTTCACGCCGGGTTGGCGGTTGGGATTTACAAGACTGAAAATGAATGTGCTGCGTTATGGCGACGCGACCGGACTTTTGAACCGGGAATGGGACGCGCTGAACGAGATCGGCGGGTTGCGGGTTGGCGCCGGGCGTTGGAGCGCTCTTTCTCAAATGATACCTGATTGTTGTGAAAAATGGTGTGACAAGCCAGACGGGCCAATCACACCATTTKCATATTGYTMTCTGGGYTATCTGGCGTTGTGTCCAAATTTTACCCGGATGCCGGCATAAGCTGCCAAGCCAGCAGTCTCGAAAGAAAACACTTCCTGATAATCTTCATCAAACAGGTTGGTGATGCGGCCATATAGTTCGACCCCTTCGTGGACTTCATAACTTCCGGTCACGCCGACAACGAAAAAGTCATCCAAAATGGTTCTTCCAGAGACAGGGAAGGTGAACACCGTGTCCGGCATTTTGCCATTATAAAGGGCGTTCAGGGTTATGTGTGCGCGACCATCGGAAAAGTTGTGAGTGAGCGATGCGCTGGCTTGATGATGCGGACGGCGAATTTCAGCAATACCACTGGGTTCTTCTGAATCGGTATAGGTGTAACTGCCGTTGAAACTCCAATTTTCATTGGGATTCCATGTGGCCGAGACTTCAACGCCCTGGCGTTTACTCTCTCCGACGAGATTGATCGGGGTGTTGGCGCCCAGAATAAATCTGGTGACGATTTCATCTTCCAGAACAGCAGAGAAATATGTGACGTCAATTACCAGTCTACCATCGTGGAAGGCTTGTTCGACACCTGCGTCCCAACTGATTGAACTTTCCGGTGTCAGGTTCGGGTTGCCAACAAATGGCGGGAAGAAACCGAATTGTTCGATCATGGTTGGGTTGGTAACACCGCGCCCAACACTTGCATGGAACCGGGTGTCCGAATTCACCAGCCGGTGGGAGCCGGTTATGCGCCATGTGGTGGCGTCATCGAAAGTATCGTTGATGTCGTGACGCAGCGCACCAGACAAGGAACTGGTTTCGCCAAACTCGATTCGGTATTCGCCGGCAATTCCGGTCATGTCCCGTTCAAGCCGTCCTAACAGCAAGGGTGCTGCAAACGGACCGAACTGGAAGAATTGCTGGGTTTCCTGCTCGATAAACCCTGTAATGGTGTGGTTGGTGCCGCCAAGCATATCGGAGCTGAACCGGTAATCGGTTTGCCACGAATAATTCAAGCGGGTGGCTTGTGACCCAAAGAAGAGAGCCGGGTTTCCAAAGAAACTCACCAACTCGGTGCGGCTACCCGAATATTGCACCTTGCTGGTGAGGGCGCCGTCCATGAATTCGCCAAGCAAGGTGACCCGGCCAGCGACATCTCGTCCATCAGACCGATTGTTGCCGTCGGTCACAAATTGGGTGAACTGGTTGTCGGTTTCAGACATGCGGTCAACGACCCGTAAAACGGTTTCAAGGCGGAAATGTTCGTTCAGATCAACCCCTACTTTGCCGGTCACGGTGGTATTGTACGACCCGTCATCTTCGATGCCTGTTGGCGCGATGTTGAACCCGTCGGTCTGGTTGTGAGCAATGTTGAAAGCCATATCAATTGGCCCAAATCCTGCGGTAAACCCGACCCCAGCAGTGACCGTATYGAACGAACCATATTCGGCAAATGCGTGGCTTCTRAGCCCCTCTTCGCCGCGCCCGGAATGGGTGATGATATTGATCACGCCAGCATGGGCGTTGGCCCCAAAGATGCCGCTTTGCGCACCGCGTATAACCTCAATCCGCTCGATATTTGCTGCCAACAAGCGCGAGAAATCAAATTCGCCATCTCCAGGTGAATTCATTTCGATGCCGTCAATCAAAATCAGAACGTGGTTGGCTTCAGACCCCCGGATCCTGACCTGGGCGAGTGAGCCGCTGGGACCAGACTGGGAGACCGTMACGCCCGGCACCTGGCGCAGGGCATCAACAGCATAGATGACGCCAGCGCGTTCAATCTGCTCTTCATCAAGAACAGTGTTGGCGCTACCTGTCAGGTTTTTGGTGGTTGGTGTTTGACCACCTGAAATCACCAATTCGTCGAAATTGAAAACGCTTTGGGCAAGTGCCGGTGCGGATGCAAACGGCACCAATATGCACGGCAAAATAGCGGCGCTGTTGCGTAATTTACGTGTAATTTTTCTCATAGATCGGCTCCATAGCGGTTCTCTACAACCGCGATTTGGAACGGAACGATGATGTCTTTTGATGCAACATATACACCCCCACAACACGACGCCTAAACCAAATAGCGGTTGCCATTGACAACTCGCCACCACTACGGAAATAGGCCGCTCCTACACACGCCCCGCGCGAAGGATGGGTGACGCACAACGGCAGGTCTCCTGGCTGGGCGGGTCAACACCCTTGCTCCACCTTCCCGGATAAGAATCCAGTGGCTTTATTGGAGCAGGGCTCACCGCCTACAGTTGCGGGGGCAGCCGCGGACCAGAAAATTCCATTTGGACAAATTCCATTTGGAAATATTCCTGCCGCGTTCCCTCTTCACCGGATTTTCATCCGGAACCGTTGCGTTGAAGACTGTTAGGGCGGGTTTCAGATTGAGTCAATTGATGACAGACACATATAATCAGTTCTGTTATGAAAGTTATGTGCCGCAAAACTGGACTGGTTCTATAGGTGGGGCATAATATTGAAGTGTTGATAAGCACTTGGCAATCATATGGTTAGGCTTGTCATATGGTTAGGTTTGGGTGAGGAGACGGTATGGATTTAGGTATTGCAGACAAGGTAGCTCTGATTCTTGGTAGCAGTCAGGGACTTGGCTTTGATTGCGCGCGGGCATTGCACGCGGAGGGCGTAAAAGTTGTCCTCAATGGTCGCGATGAAGCGAAGGTTATGGCTGCTGCGGCAAAGCTTGGTGACAACGCCTTTGCGGTTGTTGGCGATATTTCTATCGCGGAAGACCGGGCGCGTATTTTTGAGGGCGCTCAAAAAYTAGCCGGGCCGATCAATATTCTTGTGACCAATGCYRGCGGACCRCCACCTGGRCCAATGCAGACCCATGAGCATGAAACATGGTTGCGTGCGCTGGAGACAAACATGCTGCCGGCAATTGCTTTTGCTAAGCTGGTATTACCCGACATGATCTCGGACGGGTTTGGGCGCATAATCAACATAACGTCTTTTTCTGTCCGCGAACCGTATCCCAATTTGGGATTGGCGACCGGCGTGCGTGCCGGGTTGACCGGCGCAATGTCGGCGTTTGCGCGTGAAGTGGCGGACAAAGGCGTGACCGTCAATAATTTGCTGCCGGGCCTGATGGATACCCCGGCGCTAGAACGGATTTATGGTTCACAAGCTGTGCAATTCGATATTACCATTGATGAAGCTCGGGCGCGGATGGCAACTTCCATTCCCATGGGCCGTCTTGGCGAAGCGGAAGATTTTGGCCCGGCCTGCGCATTCCTGTGCTCGCGCCAGGCGTCCTATATTACCGCCCAGAATATTACYGTTGATGGCGGGCTTGTTGGTTCATTATTGTAGAGGCGAAAATAAATGCTGACTGGTGATATGTTACGGCGTTCCGCGGAACGCTTTCCAAATAAACCYGCTGTTCTGTGGGAAGGTTCTGAACTCCTGTATCGGGACCTGAACGATGCGGCCAACCGCTTTGCCAATCGGCTGATCGGGTTGGGCCTGAAAAAGGGCACGAAGGTTGGCATCATCTGCCGCAACCGGACCGAATATGCGATTGCATTCTTTGGCACGGCCAGAAGCGGGTGTGTGCTGGTCAATGTTTCGGTGCTTTATGCGCCCGACGAATTGGTTTTTGTTCTTGAAAAAGCCGATGTGGAATTATTGATTTTTGAAGATGTTTTTGCGGAGAAAATTGCGGCCATTCGTGATCGTCTAACGAAGGTTTCGCGCTATCTGATGATTGGCAAAACCGGGGATAAGGCCGAAGCCTTTGAYGCTTTCGTCGCAGAGGGTGACGCGGGCTATCCTGACGTTGAAATCCACGAAGACGATCCATTTTGCATGACCTATACCGGCGGCACGACCGGGCGGCCCAAGGGGGTTTTATGTTCCCACCGCAACCGCGTTGTTACCGCCCATTCGGTTATGGTTGAAGAATCTATCGATCACCGCGATATCGTTGGCATCGTAACGCCGATGTTCCATGTGGCGGCGCTCAACATCATGTTCCAACCCGCCATGCTTGCAGGTGCAACCGTCACATTTCTCACAAAATGGAGCGCGGTTGATTTTGCCGCCATGGCAAAATCAACCGGCATGACAGCGGCGTTCATGGTCCCGACCCAAGTCGGGATGGTGGTGAGCGATCCGGATTTCGATGCTTCAAATTTTGCTACCTGGCGCAAGCTCTCTTTTGCCGGTGCGCCGATGCCGGATTGGGTGCAGCGGGCGATGTTGGAAAAACTGCCAGACGTTCGAATGACCCAAATTTACGGCCAGTCCGAAATGGGTCTCCTGACTGCGCTGCGCCATTGGTATTTACCCGAAAAGCTCGGTTCTATCGGACGCCAGGCCTATAATGTCGATATCGGCCTGGTTGATCCCGAAGGCCAGCCGGTCAAGGTTGGTGAGATCGGTGAGCTTGTATCGCGCGGCGATAATGTGATGCTTGAATATTATAACGAGCCGGAACAAACMGCCGCCTTCTTCAAACATGGCTGGGCATGGACCGGGGATGTTGGCACCATCGATGAAGACGGCTTCGTCACCCTTATCGATCGCTCCAAGGACATGATCATTTCGGGTGGCGAAAACGTCTATCCAAAAGAGATTGAAAACGCGATTTATGAACATGACGACGTTTATGAATGCGCCGTCTTTGGTATCCCTGATGACAAATGGGGCGAGGTGCCTGCGGCCTATGTAACTCTTAAAGAGGGTGCCACGATCAGCGAAGATGAACTTGTCGCCCATTGCGCCGAGCGGCTCGCCCGCTTCAAACGACCACGGTTGGTAAAATTCGTCGATGATTTCCCGAAAACCCCGATTGGGAAAATTCAGAAAAACCTTCTGAAGGCGCCCTATTGGGAAGCGCAAGCGAAGAAGATTTAAGAATGTATCCTTCAAAATTGAGCCTTTATAACTGCTCATGATTTCTTTCGCGCTTGCCGTATTTTTCCTCATCATCACGCCGGGGCCTGGCGTTCTCTCGACTGCGGGGGTTGGCGCTGCGTTCGGTTATCGGCCCGGCCTTAGCTATGTCACCGGGTTGTGTATTGGCAATTTCCTTGTTGGCCTGGCGGTTGTCACCGGCCTTGCGGCGTTGATCCTGTCCAACCCGCAGATACGGACCATTCTGCTGTTCGCATCCGCTGCCTATCTTTGCTATCTGGCTTTCAAGATCGCGTTTTCCGGCAACCGGCTGGCATTTATCGAAAGCAAGACCGCGCCTGGGTTGGTCAATGGCTTGATGTTGCAGGCGATCAACCCGAAAGCCTATGCGGTGAGTACAGCGTTGTTTTCCGGGTTCGCATTCATGCCCGGCAATTTTATTTCCGAGACGATTATAAAATTCCTGATCCTGAACGCGATCTGGATCCCGATTCACCTGGCCTGGCTGGGGGCAGGGGTGATGGTGGAGCGGCTTGATTTGCCAGATAAAGTGCAATTTGCCATCAATATGATAATGGCTCTGTCGATGCTTGCGGTCGTTGCGCTTGCTTTGATGGCGTAAGAATGAATCTGGAGGTTGAATTCTGTGAGTGAAAACCCTGTGACGCTGGTTTTGATACCTGGTCTGTTGTCCGATGGCATTGTCTGGGAACATGCCGAAGCGCATTTCGAGAAAACCATGCCGGTGTCGATTCCGGATCTGTTTACGCAAGATTCTATTCATCAGATGGCGGTGGATGTGCTGGAACAAAATCCAGGCCAACTTGCGGTCGCCGGACATTCCATGGGCGCGCGGGTGGCGTTTGATATGATCGCGCTGGCACCAGAGCGTATCGAGCGCGTTGCCTTGCTCGATACAGGGTTTCATCCGCTTGGTGAAAATGAAATGCCGGTGCGCGAGGAGCTAATCAAGCTTGCTCATGATGACGGCATGGAAGCGCTATTGGCGCGCTGGCTACCGCCGATGGTGCACCCGTCGCGGCTTGAAGACCCCGCAATCATGAAACCGCTGACGGATATGGTGTTGCGCCGTAATGCGGAAATTCACGAGCGACAGGTGAGGGCGCTGATCGGGCGACGTGACGCTGGCAAAATGCTGGCAACCATAAATTGTCCAACCTTGGTGGCCGTCGGGCGGCAAGACGGTTTCAGCCCCGTCTCCCAGCACGAAGATATTGCGGAGATGATCCCGAACGCGAAGCTTGTCATCTTCGAAGATGCGGGCCATTTCGCCCCCTTCGAGCGTCCGGAAATTGTCACCGCGGCATTGGCCGAGTGGCTTTCGGGCGATTGAACGAATTTGGACTATTTTTGGGTAAAAAATGAACCGCGAGCTGGCATAACCCTCGAATTGTGGGCTTTATCTTTTGAACTGATCCTTATCCAATTTCCAGCACTCTTGCGCGAAATTCGTTGCCCTTTTTCATTTGGGATACAGCCAGTAAAAATTCTGTCATTTGCCGAACTTTTATTAGGGGAAGAAGTTTGTGATTCATGTCAGCTTTGTGAAGAATGTGGGAATTAAACGCAGCGGCGATGTTTCTGGAAATATTTTCCTCAGATGCGAGTACGTTTTTTAACTCCTCGAGAACAGATTTGGTCAAAATATGAATATCACGGTTTTCAGTCAAATCAGCTGGAACGAAAATTCGTCCTTTAATTGCAGATACATTTGAGTAAATATCGAAATATTCAGAGTACACATTGGTTCTCACTCTCTTCTGAATCATTTCAGCTGCGTAGGCTGAACATATTGATTTCCATTTTCCCTGAAAAAATTTGTGCTGTGGCGCGAAAATTTTTGGCAACAAGTCTGAAAAAAACTCGCCAATTAAGAACTTGAAAATTACCGTCTCGTCGAATGTTCCCAAATCCTTTTGATTGTGGGATGCCCTGCAAAAATTATGTGTGTCTGTTGCCACTTCGAAAAGGACGCCATTTGATTTCTCGAAAGCATCTCTCAACGTCTCAATTTGACTTCGATTTATGCTTCCGTTGTTTGTGTCTACTTCCTTCAACAGGGCATCAAAAACCCAATCCCGCGCATGTTTTCCAATTGCAACGCAATGATGGGGTCCGGGGATGGATTTGGTCTTATTTAGGTGAGACATATGAAGTATTGATTTTCTAAAATTTGATAAATTGCGTACTAAAAAATTAAAAATTATAAAGCGTATTTGTTCGATACATTCGGGCTACTAAATCAAGAATTTGCTAAATAATTTTTAATTGCTGTGTGCTTTCGAAATACATGTTTGTTTCCAATATGATGATGCGAATTTTAAGGGGCAATTTAAGCGCAACATCAGGAATATCTGTTTGAAAAGAGGGGTGTTGCAGGTGATATCCTGACCATATTTTCTGCATGCAGAATTTTCTGCACACAGAGATTTTGGCACTGCTAAATTTTGTATTCAGCAATTTAATGCGATGGATTTGTGAGGGGTGCCTGGCGGTTGCTGGAATCGCCTGCTTGGATGGTTTTTCAGATGAGGCGCGATTATCGGCAAATCAGAGAAATTGCAGATGAAAAATGGTGCCGGCTGCAGGAGTTGAACCCGCGACCCCCTGATTACAAATCAGGTGCTCTACCAACTGAGCTAAGCCGGCCAAATTTCGGATCAGTGACGGAAAATCCGTGCGTGTCGAAATCCAGTATTTGCGTGGCCCGGATTATGCGAAACTTTTGCTTTTGTCCATCGGGAAGTTAAATATTTTTATGCGCAATGACAGGCTTTTCCTGCGGCATGTGTGTTGATTAACAAAAAGTGAACGTTTGTGGGGCGCAATTTTTTGCTGGATGCACTATATATCAAGTGTGGGGTTAGGAGAATCTGGAGGCCTGATATGAAAATGTGGTTACCTTCTTTAGCGGCAGCTGCCCTTGTGGGTGCCCTTGTTGTGATGCCTGGTGCAGCGAATGCTGGTGCAGTTCATATGCCACAATCAATTGCCGGAAACAGTTCAATATCAAATGGCGTTGTGAATGTGCATAGCCGAAGTCATGGCAGCCAACAGGGTGCCGCGATTGTAGGCGCGATTATCAATGGTATTGTTCAGCAACAGCAGTATCGTAGTTACCGGCGTCATTATTACAGCAATCCCTATCCTTATGGATATCGTAGTTATGGCTATCGCAGCTACGGTTATCGCAGCGGGTATGGTTATCGCTCTTATCGTCATCAGGGATACCGCCGTCATGGTTACGGTGGCTACGGTGGCTACGGTGGTTATGGCTATGGTTATGGTGGCGCTTATGGTGGTTACGGAGCCGAAGGCTCGCGCTAACCGATAAATTTGTGAATACGGATCATCAAGGTCGGCGAATTTCGTCGGCCTTTTTGTTTGGGTGAGGCGTTAGGCTGAATATGCAACCAGCGTCAGAGCGACGGCGGCAGCGTTTGATACATTCAAGACGTCAATCGGGCCGGGCAGATCGATCCGCGCCAAATCAGTACAGGTTTTTGCGGTCAAGGTTCTGATACCGCGCCCTTCAGCACCAAGTACCAGCGCGATCGGGCGGGGTCTTTCATCTTTGTCTGTAACCTCAACAAGAGATTTGTCGGTTGCATCGGTCAGGCCGATGGTCTGGAACCCGGCTTCATTCAGTTCATCAATGGCGCGGGCCAGATTGACAACCCGAACGAGAGGCAGATGTTCAACCGCGCCGGAGGCTGCTTTGGCCAGAACACCGGTCGGGAATGGGGCGTTTCTGTTGGTCACAATGACGCCTGCCACGCCAAAGGCGCATGCGGTGCGCATAATAGCCCCTACATTGTGAGGGTCGGTCACCTGATCAAGCACGATAACCGGCCCTTGGCCGACAATATCCGCGATTGCCATCTCTCGCAGTGGTTTTGCAAAAACCAATATCCCCTGATGGACACTGTCGCGGGGCAGGGCAGCTTCAATTTTTTCCGGCGCCACGATTTCGATCTGCAAATTTGGCTGATCCAGGGCCTCGGTAACCCGGTGCGCCCCATTCTTGGTCGCCATAATCTTGATAATCTGTCTGTCGGGGTTTTTGAGGGCCGCCAGTGCAGCGTGAATTCCGAAAATCGGAGACTGCGCTGATGGGGCTGCTGCGGTGTTTCTCCCTGCACGCGGGGATTGATTCTTCCCGCCCCTTTTATTCTTGTAGGATTTGTGAGATTTTGAGCGTTCTGACATGGAAATTCCGTGATTTTTGAGGCTGACGATCTATGAAATTCATCAATTTAGTGCGAAGTGCAATTTCTCTGGCCTCGTTATTGCATTGCCGGTTGACAGTGACCACCTTATAACCATAAACACAATGAGTTATCCCCGTTGCTTGCGGCGGGGACTGTTCTTGTGTGCGCAGCAATCACAGGGTTCAATTCTTCCTGAAGGCATTTTGGTTGTCGACCAGGTTGGTCGATCAGGTTGTCGGTACGAACAAATACTTCATTTGGAGGGGTGGCCGAGTGGTTAAAGGCGTCAGACTGTAAATCTGATCTCGTTAGGGTACGTTGGTTCGAATCCAACCCCCTCCACCAAATGAGAACGTGAGTAGCAGGGTTAATAGCAAGACCGGGTAGAGTTATTATAAGGGAATACAGGCGGAGTTTAGGGAAGCGTTTTTCAGCGGGTGTAGCTCAATGGTAGAGCAGAAGCCTTCCAAGCTTACGACGTGGGTTCGATTCCCATCACCCGCTCCAAACGATTTGTCAGGATTTTATGCCTGTTTATACCAAGCCAGAAGATAGCGGAGAAGTTTGATGGCGAAAGAGAAATTTGAACGTAACAAGCCGCATTGCAATGTTGGCACGATTGGTCATGTTGACCACGGCAAGACGACATTGACGGCAGCGATTACGAAGGTTTTGGCGGAAGCCAGTGGCGGTGAGTCTGTCGCTTTTGACATGATCGACAAGGCACCTGAAGAGCGTGCCCGCGGGATCACGATTTCGACCGCTCATGTGGAATATGAAACCGAGAACCGGCATTACGCCCATGTGGATTGCCCGGGCCATGCGGATTATGTGAAAAACATGATCACGGGTGCGGCGCAGATGGATGGCGGCATTCTTGTTGTATCAGCAGCTGATGGCCCGATGCCCCAGACCCGCGAGCATATCTTGCTTGCCCGTCAGGTTGGTGTGCCAGCGCTTGTTGTTTACATGAACAAGGTTGACCAGGTTGATGACCCGGAGCTTCTTGAGCTTGTCGAGATGGAAATCCGTGAGCTGCTGAGCTCTTATGATTTCCCGGGCGACGATATTCCGATCATCCAGGGCTCGGCTCTGGCGGCGTTAGAAGGCCGCGACGACGAGATCGGCAAAGAGAGCATTATCAAGCTGATGGCAGCGGTTGACGAATATATTCCGCAGCCGGACCGTCCTGTTGACCAGCCGTTCTTGATGCCGATCGAGGATGTGTTCTCGATTTCGGGTCGTGGCACGGTTGTAACTGGCCGGATCGAGCGCGGCGTTGTGAATGTCGGTGACGTGGTCGAGATTATCGTTTTGTGTCGCCCACTGTTGTAGTGTGTGGTCAGAATTTTCTTGTATTTCTTCAGCTTCTTCGAGAAAGATTTCTAAAACTTCCTCATCTATTAGCGATTCATCAACCTCTTTTGGTTTGGTCGATTTTACAATCGGAATAATTTTTGCGGTCTCCACCTGCATTTCAGCCTGTTCGCCTGAAACATCAATCTCTGTAACTTTTTCTGTAGTTTGTTGCTGACTATTTTTGATCGCCGTTACCAGCATGTCCTGACTGGATTTTGCGCTAGCTAAAATAGTAACAATCGCTTTGCTGTCACCATCTTCCGTGCCTTCCAGATAATAATCAACGCTGGTTACAATATCAGCCAAGGCATCGAGGTGTTTTTGGTTGGGGTGGTTATCTCCGCCAATTAAACATTCTTTGACAAATAATCTAGCAATATCCAGGACCTCTACGGCATCGTCAAATTCAACAATTTTCATGGCGCCAAGTACTTCATCCAACAGTCCTGGAACTTTTTCCAATTCAGCTCGACTAAAGTTAGATGCAATATAATTGATCATGCCGTCTTTTGCTTGTTGAAGATTTTTTCTCGCCACTTTAACGAGCGAGATGGTTGCTTCATTAACTTGGGATTCTTTGGCTCTTTTCTCACCAATTTCCGTTAAATCTTCAGAGCTCTCCTCTTCCTTGGCAAAACTATCAATATCAAAGTTGCTTAGGTTCGCATCGACAAATAACAATGCGCCAGCGATATCCATTATTGAGGAATCATCAGGCATTTTTCTCAAATCAATTGATTTTTGGATTTGCTTGACTTGTTCCCGAATAACATCTCTTGGGATTGGTAATTCCAAAATTGTTAAGGTATCGGCAATTCGAGACAAAGACTCGGCCAGAGACTTCAATTGAGCAGGTTCTTTCGCTTGAGCGCGCACAAACAGGTCCAGTTGGTCTTTGACCGAATCTAGCTCTTCACCAATTGCTTGCACAACTTTTAACATGGCGGTTGAATCGGGTCTTGATAACAGCTCCTGCTGTCTCTTAATGGTTTGACTTTCTGGCAACGATTCTTGCAGGTTAAATTCTTTCTTAAGATCGACCACTCGGCTATTCTTAGAATTTGAACGGGCGACAAAATACAGTAATTTAGATAAAAGTTGCGCTGGGATCTCATCATCTAAAGCCTTATCACCTTCGTCCGCAAGTCTTTTTATTTGCTTGTCAACCTGACCGAGTAATAAGTGGATCTCTTTTTCTTTATATAGTCCTTTCTCTGCGATGGAAAAAATAAATCCATCAGCCACCCACCAAAGTCGAGCGACGTTATGCCCTTCGGTTAGCGCTTCGAGACGCAGCAGCACTTTATGGATTCTCGCCAGACTCTCTTTGACATTTACACCACGAATAATACCGGTCAATCCTTTCTGAAAATGGGCGCGTAATTTTCTGGCGTTATCTTGAAACGAAACAGTTTTGTCTTTTTGGCTTACTGATTCATTAGGCTTAGGTGGCGCAACACTTGATGTGTCAGCAGTGAAAAACTCATTTTCTTTAACCGGACCTAAACCTGATGCCGAACGTAGTTCATTAATGAGGG
>JAESRU010000138.1 GCA_016764455.1 Hyphomicrobiales bacterium
GGAATGTGTTTGCCGACATGGTCGATCCTTCTTTGTCATTTGATGGCGGGGCATTGTTGGATGGGATCACGGGGACTGGCAAGCCTGATGACTTTGTCCTGACATTTCTCCTGACAGAAACTGTCGGGGCGGGGATGTTCTTGAACCATTTTGGCGAAAAGGTCGTGCCAAAATCGCGCAATGTCTGGTGAAGCATGTCACATCAGGTGGAAAACTTGATGAAAGCATCGGAAAATAGGTGCTCTGTGCTTGCGCCCGGAGCCAAGGCCGACTAGGTTTTGCAGCGTGTTAACACAATTCCGATCAGATCGGCCCGATCTGGACCGACTGCTACAAGGAGCGGCGATGCTGGCGATTTTTTGGCTTATTGACACCGTTATTGGTATCTACATTTTCATGCTGATTGCGTCGGCAATCCTGTCATGGCTTGTGGCATTTGACGTGATCAATTCCAGCAACCGGTTCGTTTATATGGTGGCGGATACGTTGCGGCGGTTGACCGAGCCGGTGTTAGCGCCGATCCGGCGGATTATGCCTGATCTGGGTGGTATTGATGTCTCGCCGGTAATTTTGATCCTGCTGTTGTTTTTCGCGCGAAATCTCATCTTTGAATATCTGGTCTGAGGACTATCCAGAATTGGCGATGGAAATTGTTCCCGACGGATTGATTTTCCATGTGCGATTGACGCCGCGCGCGGCCCATGACCGGGTCGATGGCGTCGAGACCCGTGACGATGGGCGCCAAGTCATCAATGCCCGGGTGCGCGCGGTGCCGGAAGACGGCAAGGCCAATAAAGCGGTTTTGAAACTTTTTGCCAAATGCCTTTCGCATCCGGTTGGCAGATTGTCGCTGCGCGGAGGCCAGAAATCCCGGATCAAGAAGATTTTTATCGAGGGCGATGGCGGTGACCTTGCGGCCCGGTTAAAGTGTTATTTGAAAAATATTTAGAGGGTAAAAATAAAATGATTATCGATGGGAAAGCAGTAGCGGCAGATATCAGGGGCCGGGTCGGGGAGGCGGTAACGGCGTTACGCGCGGATCATGATTTGCAACCGGGTCTGGCTGTGGTGCTGGTGGGTKCTGATCCKGCAAGTGAAATTTATGTGCGCAACAAGGGCAAGCAGACCGTTGAAGCGGGGATGCAATCATTTGAACATCGCCTTGATGCGGATACCGACGAAGCTACGCTGCTCGCCTTGGTAGAAAAACTAAACGCTGATCCGACGATCCACGGCATCCTTGTTCAATTGCCGCTGCCGGACCAGATCGACGAGGATAAAGTGATCAATGCGATYGACCCGGACAAGGATGTGGACGGGTTTCATATTCTCAATGCCGGKCGGYTGGCGACCGGACAGCAGAGCCTGGTTCCTTGTACACCGGCAGGCTGCGTTATTCTGGCGYGTCGGGCGCTTGGGGATTTATCGGGGCTTGATGCGGTGATTGTCGGGCGCTCAAATATTGTCGGCAAGCCATTGGCGCAATTGCTGCTCAAGGAAAATTGCACGGTTACAATTGCTCATTCGCGGACCCGCAATCTGGAAAATGTCTGCCGCCGGGCCGATATATTGGTGGCGGCGGTGGGGCGCCCTAACATGATCAAGGGCGACTGGGTCAAGYCTGGTGCTTGCGTCATTGATGTGGGGATTAACCGGATCGACGGCGAGAATGGAAAAACCCGGCTGGTGGGGGATGTAGATTTTGCGTCCGCGGAAAAAGTCGCCGGATCAATAACGCCCGTTCCGGGCGGCGTTGGACCCATGACAATTGCGTTGCTGCTTGCCAATACGGTTGTCGCGGCCTGTGCCATCAACAATATCGAGGCTCCTGATCTGTTCAAATAGGAAAAATTATGCRCGTCTTTTTTTCCAGTCTGTTGTTCCTTGTTATCGCCAYGRCGCCYCTTGCTGCGGGCGAATTTGATAGTGCCTACACCAAAATCGAACTCGATAAGTGCCAGGTGATTGCCGAGGATCGCGAAAGCGGATCAATTGCGTGGCGTTGTGTTGGCTATCAGGGGATGGACCTTTATGTAGCRGAAGGTGATTTACGGTTTTTTGTCTCCGCCGGGTCGCAAGCTGATCAGCGCATGGCCGCCAGCCAAACCCTGCCCGCCTTTAACCGCATTCATGATGTGCTGGAATGGCGGCTCGATAATGGCCAGCCGTTTGCCACCATTTTGCGCTATTTCATCGCCGTCAATGATGCAGGCGATGAAGAGCAGCTGTTGGTGGTCTCAAAGCTTGGCACGGATAATTCCTGCCATATGGCTTATGTGAATGCGAGCCGGAACCAGAATGCCAATATTCTGGCCCGTGATGCTGCAGACACTTTGGCCCGGGAATTTATTTGCGGCAAAGATGATGTGGTGATTATCGGGGTTGAATAACTAGCTAGTTGCTCATCGCCACAGATAGGCAATTTTCTCTAAAATCGCATCGCCTAAATTTTCTTTTGTCCGGGCAATTTCTTTTCCGCCGAGYGCTTCATAAAATCGACATCCAATTTCGTTTGCTTCCAAGGCCCAGACGATACAGCCTGCGCCATGTTTGCGGACAGCGTCTGTATGTGCGCGCTCGAACAATGTGCGGCCCAATCCAGCGCCATGAAATTCCGGCAAGATGTAGCATTCATATATCTCGGCTTTGGCGGGCAGCTTTGGTTTGCGGCAGCGGCCCCAGGTGGCATACCCGACCAACGTGCCATCATATTCCAGAACGCTTATAGGGCTATCGACGGATAACGCCCAACGCCACCAGGAATCCAGCCGGATGGCAACCATCCGGTCGAGAATTGGCCCCGGAATGATGCCTGTATAGGCAAAGCGCCATGTGATTTCGCGAATTTCAGCAAGAATTGTTGCGTCAGATCGCTTGCCCCGGCGCACGGATATTGTCGCTGGTTTCATGACGGCCAGTCTACGAGAGCGACTAGCTGTCCTCCAGGCTTTTTTGCTGGCGCGATGCGCGTTTGCGCTCATGGGTATCGAGGAGCGCTTTTCTGAGCCGGATTGATTTTGGCGTTACTTCCACCAATTCATCGTCAGCAATAAACGCTAACGCCTGATCGAGCGACAAAATAATTGGCGGCGACAAGGCAACCGCATCATCCTTGCCAGAGGCACGGATGTTGGTCAGTTTTTTGGCCTTTAGCGGATTAACTTCAAGATCATTGCCACGGGTATGTTCGCCGATGATCATGCCAGAATAAACCGGTGTGCCAGGCACGATCATGATCGGGCCACGGTCTTCAAGATTCCAAAGCGCGAAGGCAACCGATTTGCCCTGACTGTTGGAAATCATGACCCCGGTATGGCGGAACGGTACCGGACCCAAATACGGCGCGTAACGCAGAAACGCACGGTTCAGAATTGCGGTGCCGCGGGTGTCGGTCATCAGTTCACCGTTATAACCGATCAAGCCACGGGTCGGGGAATGAAACACCAACCGCGTGCGGCCTGTGCCTGATGGCGACATGTCCATCAATTCACTGCGGCGTTCCGACAATTTTTGCACAACAGCGCCGGTATATTGTTCGTCTACGTCGATCGTGACTTCTTCAATCGGCTCCAGGCTTTCACCGGTTTCCTCATCTACATGAGCAACAATCCGGGGACGCCCGATGCATAATTCAAAGCCTTCGCGGCGCATGGTTTCGATCAAAACCGCGAGTTGCAATTCGCCACGCCCGGCAACTTCATAAGCGTCGCCGCCTGGAAGCTCCGAGATTTGTAATGCGATATTGCCTTCGGCTTCGCGCCTCAGTCGGTCGCGGATGACCCGGCTCTGAACYTTKTYRCCKTCRYKACCSGCAAGMGGRCYRTCGTTGATGCSAAATGTCAYWGTRAKRGTTGGCGGGTCAATCGGCTGGGAGGGGACAGGGACTGCATCGGCGCTGGTGCTGATGGTATCGGCGACGGTGGCCTTACTTAAGCCTGCAATGGCAATGATGTCGCCAGCCGAGGCGCTGTCTACCGGTACCCGCTCGAGGCCACGAAAGGCCAGGATTTTGGAAACCCGGCCGCGCTCAACTTCCGTACCATCGCTCGACTTGGCAAAAATATTGGCGTTGGCGGTGATTGATCCGGACAGGATGCGCCCGGTCAGAATCCGGCCAAGATACGGATTGGCTTCGAGCGTGGTTGCCAACAGCCGGAAAGGGCCGTCTTCAACGACGGGTTCGGGCACGTGCTCGATGATCAAATCAAACAGCGCGTTCAGATCATCTTTTGGGCCTTCYGGCTCTTTTGCCATCCAGCCGTCTTTGGCCGACCCATATAGGATCGGGAAATCCAGTTGCTCTTCGGTGGCACCAAGGGCTGCGAACAAATCAAAGGTCGCGTCCACTACATAGGAATGGCGTTCATCCGGTTTGTCGATCTTGTTGACGGCAACAATCGGGTTCATGCCCAGTTTGAGCGCTTTGGCAACAACGAATTTTGTTTGCGGCATCGGGCCTTCAGCGGCATCGATCAGAACAACAACGCCGTCCACCATATTGAGGATACGCTCGACCTCGCCGCCAAAATCGGCATGGCCCGGGGTATCAACAATATTGATCCGCACGCCCTGCCATTTCACCGAAGTGACCTTGGCAAGAATTGTGATCCCGCGCTCGCGCTCGAGATCATTGGAATCCATAGCGCGTTCTTCGACTTGCTGGTTGTCACGAAACGTCCCGGATTGCGCCAGGATACGGTCGATCAGAGTGGTTTTGCCATGGTCCACATGGGCAATGATGGCAATGTTGCGGATGTTCATGAGTGTCTACCAATTTTGAAACAGGGGACTCCCTATCACGATTTGTTGCGTTGCAATAGAAATCTTCTGGTCACATTTCCTGTTTGATTAACACAAAGATCGTTAGTTATGAAAAGCAACGCGAAAGACCTTGCGTAATTCGCCGCCGCTCAAGACAATAGCGAAGCTTCAAATGTGGGTTCGATGGGGATGGGTCAAGGGCCCGGAGTGAAAGAAACGATGTATTTGTCCCGCCCAATAAATATCCTCTCAGCGCTGACCGCCGTGTGTTTATGGCTGATTTTTGCCACAGATATTGCTGCGGCATTGGAGCGCCGGGTCGTGATTGTCAACGATACCCGTTTTGATCTCATTGAATTTTACGGATCCAATGTGGGGTCCGATTCCTGGGAAGAAGATATTCTTGGCCAAAATATATTGCCTGCCGGAGCTTCATTCATCGTCAATTTCGACGATGGCTCCGGCTATTGCATGTTTGATTTTCTGGGCGTTTTCGAAGATGGCGACGAAGTTATCAAACGCCGGGTCAATGTGTGCCGGATCAGGTCTGWTCAATTCACCGAAAAATAGTTCTGAAATTGCAGGTCATGGCTGACCATCAGGCAGCTTCGACAATTTTCTGGCGGCGTCGACGATGACATCGCGGGTGGCCTGATAGTCGAGTGCGCCAGTAGCAAGCAGGAAGACGGTTACAAATACGCCCCAATTAACCCGCGTCATGCTTGCCCAGAGCCCAATCTATCATTGCCGCCGGTTGCGATTGGCGAGCAGTTTTAGCCGCAGGGCATTGAGCTTGATAAAGCCCTCTGCATCCTGTTGGTCATATTGCCCGGCATCATCCTCAAAGGTCACAATTTTTTCGGAATAGAGCGAGCGGGCGCTTTCGCGACCCAGCACTGTAATGTTGCCCTTATAAAGCCCAAGACGCACGTTGCCTTCTACATATTGCTGGCTAAGATCGATCGCGGCTTGCAGCATTTCGCGCTCTGGCGAGAACCAGAAACCGAAATAAATCAGTTCGGCATAACGCGGCATCAATTCGTCCTTGAGGTGGGCGGCGCCGCGATCAAGGGTGATCGATTCGATCGCCCGGTGAGCAGCCAACAGGATTGTGCCGCCGGGGGTTTCATAGACGCCGCGGGACTTCATGCCGACAAAGCGGTTTTCAACCAGGTCGATCCGGCCAATGCCGTTGTCGTGGCCAAGTTCGTTCAACCGGGTCAGCATGTTTGCGGGCGAAAGCCGTTCGCCGTCGATTGATACCGGATCACCTTTTTCGAACCCGATCTCAATTTCAGTTGTCTTATCGGGGGCCTGTTCCGGCGAGATGGTGCGCTGGAACACATATTCCGGTGGCGACACCCACGGGTCTTCGAGAATTTTGCCTTCGGAAGATGAATGCAAAAGATTTGCGTCCACCGAAAATGGTGCTTCACCACGCTTGTCGGTCGGCACCGGGATATCGTTGGCTTCAGCATATTCGATAAGATCGGTCCGGGATTTGAAATCCCATTCGCGCCACGGTGCGATGATCTTGATTTCCGGATCGAGCGCATAACAGGATAATTCAAACCGGACCTGGTCGTTGCCTTTGCCGGTGGCACCATGGGCGACGGCGTCGGCACCAACCTGGTGAGCGATTTCGATCAGGCGCTTGGCGATCAGCGGGCGGGCGATTGCGGTTCCCAGCAAATAGACGCCTTCATAGACGGCGTTGGCGCGGAACATCGGGAATACATAATTTTCAACAAAATCCTCGCGGACATCTTCGATGAAAATATCTTTGCATCCCATCAATTCGGCTTTCGCCCGGGCTGGCTCAATTTCCTCGCCTTGTCCAAGGTCTGCGGTAAATGTCACCACTTCGCAATCATAGGTGTTTTGCAACCATTTCAGAATGATTGAGGTATCGAGGCCGCCGGAATAGGCGAGTACAACTTTTTTGACTGACGACATGAAAACGCTTTCTATCAAGGTGCGGTTATGAAAGATCAAAACCTGATCCAAGGTGCCGCAATATAAACGGCTGCGGGTTGACGGCAAGCCTGACTTTCAGGAACTTTACACATTTGCGATCATCATTTGGAATAGGAAAGCATATGGGGAAACTGGATTTCTGGTACGAATTTGCATCGACCTATTCCTATTTGACGGCGATGCGGGTTGAAACCGTGGCGGCTGAGGCTGGTATTGACGTGCGCTGGCGGCCGTTTTTGCTGGGGCCGATTTTTCAGGCTCACGGGATGGATGATTCCCCGTTCAATATTTATCCAGTCAAAGGCGCGTATATGTGGCGGGATATGGCGCGTCAGGCGGCCTTGCTTGATGTGCCGTTTCGTGAACCCGTCAGTTTTCCGCAAAACGGGTTGTTGGCGGCGCGTGTTGCCATATCTGGCGGTGATGCTGACTGGGTGCGGGCATTTTCAAAAGGCATTTATCAGGCCGAATTTGTTGACTGCCTCTCGATTTCGGATGTGGTGGTCATATCGAACGTGTTGCAAAAATGCGGGCAGGATGCAGACGCGGTTCTTGCGAAGGCATCAAGCGATCAGGTTAAAGCCAAATTGCGCGCTGGGACTGATGAAGCTGCCGCGTTGGGAATTTTTGGTGCGCCGAGTTTTACAACCAACGATGGCGAATTATTTTGGGGCAATGACCGGCTTGAACAGGCTCTGGAATGGGCGCGGAAAAACGACTGATAGCCGATGACTARTCGTCAACGACTAGTCGTCTTCGTCGTTGCTGCCAATATGCAAGACACTTCCAGCTGCGTTTCCAGCGACCACCCAATAGGCGAGACCGCCCACCAATCCGGTGGCGGAGATCACTAGAAGTGCATTGTTGCCATCCATGATTTGCCGGAACGCCGCGCCTAGATCCTGACTGATTTCACGAAACAGACCCTGTTTGCTGAGCCAGGAAAATTCGATCATGATTTCCCTGAAAATAGGTAATTCGAACAAGGTCCAGCTGCCAAGMGCTGTCAGGGCCCCGGCGATGGCGTAAAAAATCCAAGACCGGAGGCGGAATAATTCGGCGGCGACAATGATGATTGCTGCGGGGGCAATGGCGATAAACCCGAAAATAACCCCTATCGGAATTCCGACAAAAAGAGCTTCTGGCAACGAAAACCCGCTGGCGACCGAAACCGCGAGGGCAGCGGCGAAGGTTGTGCCTGCTGCGATTGCCGCCAAAAAATAGGCGAAAGAAACCAGGAACAACCGGGCGATAATACGGACAATCATTTGGCCGCTGTGCGCTCTTTGATGGAAAGCCGCTGGCTTGCGGATTTAAGCTGGCCGCAMGCTGCCATGATRTCGCGTCCRCGCGGGGTGCGGACCGGRCTGGCGTAACCKGCCCGGTTGACRATATCGGAGAATTTYTCGATTYKRTCCCAGTCGGARCATTCRTAATYKGTGCCGGGCCAGGGGTTRAACGGGATCAGGTTGATYTTGGCCGGGATGCCCTTCAGCAACCGGACCAGCTCGAGCGCGTCGCTTGGGGAATCGTTGATGCCTTTCAGCATGACATATTCAAACGTAATGCGTCTGGCGTTAGAGAGGCCTGGATAAGTCCGGCAGGCTTCGAGCAATTCGGCGATCGGGTATTTGCGGTTGATGGGTACCAATTCGTCGCGCAGATCATCGCGCACCGCGTGTAGCGAAATTGCCAGCATGGTGCCTGCTTGTTCGCCCCAACGGGAAATTTCAGGAACTACGCCGGAGGTCGATAATGTGATCCGTCGCCTAGAATGGCTCAAGCCTTCATTATCGTTGGCAATCGCCATGGCGTCACGCACGGCGTCAAAATTATAAAGCGGCTCGCCCATTCCCATCAGGACGATATTTGTGATTTTGCGCTCGCTATCGGGGAGGTTTTCCTTCTGGGAAGCCTCAGCGCCCGGCCAATCGCCAAGTTCATCGCGTGCCAGCATGATCTGTCCGGCAATCTCACCTGGCGTCAGGTTCCGCACCAGTCGCTGGGTTCCGGTATGGCAAAACGTGCAGGCCAGCGTGCAGCCGATCTGGCTTGAAATACATAACGTGCCGCGGCTTTCTTCCGGAATATAGACGGTCTCGATTTCTGACGAGCGGGCGACGCCGTTTGAAGGCACGCGGAGCAGCCATTTGCGGGTACCGTCGCTGGATTTCTGACCGGTGACAATTTCGGGCCGGTCAAGGGTGAAATGTTGCGATAATTCAGTACGCAGGCCTTTCGGCACATTCTCCATCAAATCGAAATCGCGGATGCCATGAGCGTATACCCAGCGCCAGATCTGAGCTGTGCGCATTCCAAGCTGGCGCTCCGGGATGCCTATATCTTTGAGCAGAGCTTGAAGCCCAGCCCGGGACTGGCCGACCAGAGAGGGGCGCACGTCCTGCGCGCTGGCATGATCTATAGGAGCAAGTTCGGTCACGTTGTTACCGTCGCAATTGGAGATAGGCCCATCATATCACATGAGAGGCCGTTATCAGGATTTGAATTAAGACTGTTGACCCGCGATCAACTACAGGCGCTGTTCAGGCGTGCCAAAGCGGCCGTAATACCTGACAGGGAATAGGTGTCGATGGTCACAGTGCCGCGTGAAGATGTGCCGCGTACGATCATCGTTGATCCGCGCCGCATGGCGTCGATCAGGCGGGATTGTTCAGCAACATCTTCGATCCAGGCTTTATCGCCCCGGGTAAACAATGTGAAGGTATCTGACCCGATCTGTACCGTCGTTTTGCTATCCTCTTGATACGGGTATCCGGTTACAACCGAAACCTGATTGGGGATATTGTCGGAGGGACGCCGGGTCACATAAAAATAGACCGGATCACGACTGACGTTTTTTGGTTCCATATCTTTTGGTTGGGAGACCACAAAACAGGTTTTGTTATTATCAACATTTGCCGAAAAAGCGGCCCAGTCGCGGTCTTGCCCGACGGGCTGAATATTTTGTGCTTGCGCTGATCCGATCGCCAGTAAAATAGCGATTGAGAATGACAGCTTTCTGATCACGTTGTTCAGCACTCGATTTCTCCAGATATTTTCCCAAACCCGGGCCGACTTCATTGCCTGGGTCTATTGTAGTTTGAATTGTTAACACCGCGTTAACTTGCAGGCCAAAGTTTAATCAGACTTAGCCCTCTGCGCCGGTATATGCCAGCGCGGATTGTGGTGCAACCTGAAGACAAATGACGGCAAGAATTTGACGTTAGGTGCTGATCTTTTTTTCCGCTATTGATGTCCGTTAACGGATAACCCCGATGGGGGAACCATCTATGGACAAAATTATAGCGATATAAAGGGACGCGGGCATGAAAGCAGTATTGTGTAAATCGTATGGGCCGCCGGAAAGCCTCGTGGTGGAAGATATTTCTGATCCGGTTGTCGGGAAAGGCGAAATACTTACCGAGGTAACTGCTGCATCGTTGAATTTTTTCGACACCCTTATCATCCAGGGTAAATACCAGGTCAAACCACAATTGCCGTTTTCGCCAGGCGCTGAATATGCCGGTCGGGTTGTGGAAGTTGGCGAAGGGGTGAGCGGATTTGCCCCCGGTGACCGGGTCATGGCCTATGCCGGGTTTGGGGCGTGCCGGGAAAAGATGGTTGCCGACGCATCACGACATGTGCCCATCCCGGACGGTGTTTCAGACGAAGTGGCTTCCGGGTTGATCGTAACCTATGGCACGTCAATCCATGGTCTCCGGGACCGGGCCAATCTGCAACCCGGTGAAACTCTTGCGGTGTTGGGGGCGTCTGGCGGTGTTGGGGTTTCGGCCATCGAGATTGGCAAAGCCATGGGAGCGCGGGTCATTGCGTGCGCGTCTTCGGACGAAAAGCTCGCCTTTTGCAAAGAGCATGGGGCCGATGAAGGGATCAATTATTCCAAACAGAATTTGAAAGAGGCGCTGAAAGCAGCGACCGATGGTAAGGGTGCCGATGTCATTTATGATCCGGTGGGGGGCGATTTTTCCGAAGCCGCGTTGCGGGCGACCGCATGGGGCGGACGGTTTCTGGTGATCGGGTTTGCAACGGGAGAGATCCCGCGCATCCCTCTCAATCTCACTTTGCTCAAAGGGTGTTCTGTCATGGGGGTCTTCTGGGGGTCGTTTATTGCCCGCGATCCAGCCGGATATCTGGCCAATAACAAGCAAATCCTTGATTGGGTTCTGGAGGGGAAATTAAAGCCTCATGTCCACGGGGTTTATCCGCTCGATAAAACTAGCGATGCGATTGGCGCAATTGCCCGGCGCGAAGTGATGGGGAAACTTGTCGTAAAGCCCTGATGCTTCAGGCGGCAGAATTCTGATCCGGGACCGCGTCTTCTTCGCCATCCAATTCCTCGCCATCCAATGCTTGGCGCGCCTTGAGGCGATGTTCAGGCAAAATGTAGTTGCGGGCCAGGGCGATTGCCGTGGCGATAACAGCGGCATCATCGGTAAAGCCGAGGCCCAGAATAATATCCGGGATCAGATCTGCCGGCATAATAAAGTAGGCAAGAGCGGCCAACAGGGTACCGCGCACCCTAAACGGGGTGTTTTTGTCGAAAGCGCAATAATAGGCCGCGACGACATCTTCGGAAAACGGAATCCAGCGGGCATAGCGGGCGATTTTATCCCAAAATCCCTTTTGGACACGGGTTTCGTTGCGGGCAATAACCTGCGGCAAATTGCTGCCGGCTAATGCCTGGTCGGCATTTTCCTGAAAATTCTGTTCTCCCCGCGTCGGGACCTTCATGCCGTATCCCTTATTTCGTTATCAATTTCACAAACCTACAGATGGGGCTTTATGGTGCCACGCGCAAGTTTTCCCATTCAAGAGATGGGCGTAAGTTGCCTTCTTTGCGTAATCAGGTATGACCGCATCGAGAGTGAATTTTAGGGAAAGCAGGAGAAAAACATGGAACTTGGATCAAGCCTTTCAGCGATTGTCACAGGCGGGGCGTCCGGCCTTGGCGAAGCAACGGCACGTAATCTGACAGAAGCCGGTGTCAAAGTATCAATTTTTGATATGCAGGAAGACCGTGGCGAAGCCTTGGCGGCTGAAATTGGCGTCAATTTTTGCAAATGTGATGTAACTGACGAAGCCAGCGTTGATGCGGCGCTCGAAAAAGCCCGCGCCGCCAATGGCCAGGAACGTATCCTGATCAATTGCGCCGGCATCGCGTTTGCCCAGAAAACTGCTAGTCGCAAGCGCGATTCTGACGTGATCATGCCTCACGACCTGGCGGCCTTCACCAAGGTTATTCATGTCAATCTGATCGGCACGTTCCATATGGCGTCGAAATGCGCMGCCGGCATGATGAGCACCGACCCGATCACCGAAGATGGCGGGCGCGGCCTTATTGTCTCGACCGCATCGGTGGCAGCTGTCGAAGGCCAGGTTGGTCAGGCAGCATATGCGGCATCAAAAGGTGGTGTTGCAGCGCTGACCATGCCGATGGCACGGGATCTTTCGAGAGAAGGCATCCGGGTTATGGCAATCCTGCCGGGGCTTTTCTACACCCCGATGTTCGATACCTTGTCGAAAGAAGTACAAGACGCACTTGGTGCCAGTGTGCCGTTCCCGTCACGCCTTGGTAAGCCTGCTGAATATGCAGCGCTCGTTCGTCATATCTGTGAAAACGATATGCTGAATGGCGAAACCATCCGTCTTGACGGCGCGCTCAGAATGGCCCCGCGCTAGAAAACAGACCAATAACCCTGCTATCGGGTTGGCATATTGATCGCAATCACACCGATGATTGTGGTGATGAGGCCAATTCCGACAAGCGGGGTGATTGTCTCGCCGAGAATGAGCGCTCCCAGCAACACACCGATGCCCGCTCGTAGATAGCTTTGGCTCGCGACCCCCATCGAACCGAGGGTTTTGACCAGCCGGAAATAGATGAGCAAGGCCCCGCCGGTGCAAGCGGTGGCCAGGATGAATGCGGCGACGATTGATTGTAGTGACGGGGCAAGCGTCCAGGGTCGATCCATGATCAGGCTTAGCGGCAGCAGACAGATACTGGCCCAGATCATGGTGCCCGCTGCGGTTATTGTCGCTGGTAGGTGGGTAAAATTCTTGCCATATATTGCCGCTGCGCCATAGAGCAGGGCGCCGGCTAAAACGGCGAGCTGGCCAGCCACTTGTTGACCCAGACCCCTCGCGGCGTCTAGCCCGACGATCAGAACCACCCCGGTCAAACCTATCAGAGCGCCGCCGATTTYCAGAAACGTGATGGCTTCGTGGCGTGAAAAAACCAGGGTCAAAAGAATAACGAAAATTGGCGACGTGGAATTGAGGACGCTGGCTGTCCCGCTGTCGATATATTGCTGACCCCAGGCTAATATTGTCCATGYCCCGATGCTGTTGAAAATGGCCTGAACAAACAACATCCGCCACGTCYGGSGGTCACGCGGCAGATGTTCGCCCCGCCAAACCACAATCAGCATCAGGATTGCTGCTGCCACCGTCACCCGGAATGCGATCAACGTGATGKGCGGAATATCGGCAATTGCGACGCGGATAAACAAATAAGATGATCCCCATAACAGGGCGAGTAGCGCCAGCAAGGCATATTCCAGCCAGAGGTTTGGTGCCGGTTTCATGAGGTTAGAAAAGGAGCGTGGGGCGCGGAGACCAGTTTCAGGAAAGTCCGGTCTTCGCGCAGCAGAAATTTTTCCCGCATGGCAAATTGATAATTTTCCTGACCGAGAGGGTCGGCGGCAAGGCGGTTGCGGTAGTCTTCATAAGCCGCAAGGCTCTCGATATTGTAGACGCCATAGGCGAGGGTGGATGAACCCTCGTGAGGCGCGAAATATCCAACTAGATCGGCGCCGCAACGGGGAATGGCTTTGCCCCAATTTTCAGCGTAACGGACAAACGCGTCCCGTTTTGTCGGGTCGATGTGATAGCGAATGAAACAGGTGATCATGTGGGTCTCCATAATTTGTAGAGGCACAATTACACATTGTTTGGGTTGAATAGTTCGATTATGATCGAAGTATGAAAGAAGGCCCTGATATAGCTTTGCTGGGCGCGATGATCGGTGATCCGGCACGCGCCAATATCCTGATCGCGCTGATGAGCGGCAAGGCGCTTACGGCAAGCGAGCTTGCTGGCGAAGCTGGCGTGACATTGCAAACCACCAGCTCACATCTTGGCAAACTTGAAGCGGCGGGTCTGATACGAAAAAGGAAGCAGGGGCGGCATCGCTATTTTTCCCTGACCAATGATGAAGTTGGTTCTGTACTTGAAGCCATGATGGGGCTGGCGGCCAGGCAAGGGCATACCCGGTCGCGAACCGGGCCGAAAGACCCGGCGCTACGCAAAGCTCGCATTTGCTATGACCATCTGGCTGGCGAGGCGGGGGTGCAGATGTTCGAGAGCATGATCCGTCAGGATTTCATTATTGAAGACAGCGAAACCGTCAGCCTCACGGAAAAAGGCCGGGAATTTGCGGTTCACTTTGGGGTGGATATGGCTTCGATAACCCGGACGCGTCGGCCTGTCTGCAAACCCTGCCTCGACTGGAGCGCCCGGCGCAGCCATCTGGCTGGGTCGCTTGGTGCCGCCTGTTTTGACAGATTTCTGAAACTTGGCTGGATCAAGCGTCGTGAAAGCTCGCGCGTTATAGAATTCACAAGGCGTGGCGAGACACTATTCAAAGCATTGTTCCCATGATTTTCAGGCTTGAAGGTTACGCGGCGTATTTGTCCATTGCACGGGCCAGCGTGATATCTTTCATGGTCAGGCCGCCCGCGTCGTGGGTTGCGAGGGTTACGTCGACCTTTGAATAGACGTTGAACCATTCCGGATGATGGTTCATTTTTTCGGCCTCAAGCGCGATCCTGGTCATCCATCCAAAGGCCGCGTTAAAGTCGGCAAATTTGTATGATTTGGAAATGGCGTCGCGACCATCAATCTCAGACCAGCCGTCTAGAGAGGCCAGAGCTTCGTGGCGCTTGTCGCCGGTAAGTTTGTCGGTCATGATTTCCCCTTATCTGCTGCAAATGTCCTGATCCATGAAATCAGGTTGGAGGTTTTGGCACAAATGAAAACCGGAATTCTGTTTGTCTGTCTTGGGAATATCTGCCGTTCGCCCCAGGCCGAAGGGATCATGCGCCATCTGGTTGAAACCAAAGGGTTGGGGGATCAGTTTGAGATTGATTCCGCTGGCACCGGCAATTGGCATGTGGGGAATGGCCCAGACCAGCGGGCGGTGGAAACAGCGCACAGTAACGGCATCGACATATCTGATCTGAGAGCGCGACAAGTCCGGGCGGAAGATTTTGAAAAATACGATTACGTGTTTGCGATGGACCGGGACAATCTGGCGGATATGGAGCAAATGGCATCAGAAGCAGGATCGCCACCACACTTGTTTCTCGAATATGCAGGCACCAGCGATCTTCAAGATGTGCCCGATCCCTATTATGGCAGCATGGGCTTTCTTGATGTTTACCGGTTGATTGAGGACGGGTGCTCTGGAATATTGAAACGCATTCNAAAAGAAAGCTGAAATTGATCAGGTCTGCTTCAAGCCGTACCGTTGTTCCACTACATAAGGCCCACCACCGCGCGACGGCCGCGCCGAAAACATGGCAAAGCTGTCGATGTCAAATGGCTGGCTTGTAAAATTCCCGGTGTGGGAGAGCCAGGCGGCGATCGCCGTGCTCGATATATTATTGACCCGGGCCAGCGTAATGTGGGGTGTRAATTTTCTCGTTTCCGGGGCGCATCCGGCGCGTTGGGCCATTTGCTCGATTGAATTTTGCAGCGCATCCAATTGCGGGCTCGCCTTGATGCGGGCAAATATCGCGCGTGGTTTTGTGCCGCCAAAGGCATCCAGTCCGTCGATCGTCAATGACAAAACCGGTTTGTGAARGGTGCCAAAAAGCGTTCCAATATCATTTGCCAGATCGGCATCGATTTCGCCGAAAAAACGCAGAGTGACATGATAGTCACTTGGCTCTATCCAGCGGGCTTTTTTCAAGCCATTGCGCATCAGCGCAAGACGATCTGAAATCTCAGACGGTATTTCCAATCCGGCAAACAGGCGCGACATGGCGGATCACGGACAAGAGCTGGTGTGGGGACGGCGAATGTCGTTGGACGCCACATCAGTTTGCTCAAATTTCGAGTTATTCATTTTCTTGCCCACAGCCCAAAAACCTCCGCTTAGCGCTTCGCTTCAATTTCTGCAATCAGCAACTCGACGCTTGGCACCATCCGTTCCACGATCAAGGCAACCCCTGCAGCCGATGGATGGATGCCATCCATCTGGTTTAGTTCGGCGCTGCCGGCAACGCCATCCAGGAAAAATGGATAGAGAAGAATTTCATAATCTTCCGCCAGGTCTGGGTAGATCGGATCGAATATAGCTGCGTACGCTTTCCCCATATTGAGGGGTGCGCGCATGCCAGCTATCAGGATCGCCATATTGCGGGTTTTGAGTTGGAGCAGGATTTTGTCCAGAGCGGCGCGGGTGATGGCCGGGTCGATGCCGCGCAAGGCGTCGTTGGCGCCAAGCTCAACAATAATACCGTCAGCGGGGATRCCGTCAGCTGGGTCGCTTAAAGTCCAATCAAGCCGCGCCAATCCGCTGGTGGCGGTGTCGCCTGAAACCCCGGCATTGATGATCGATACATCATGCCCCCGGGCGCGCAAGGCGGCTTCAAGCTGAGACGGAAAGGTATCATTTTGAGGCAATCCGAAACCGGCGGACAGGCTGTCGCCATAGGCGATGATCCGGAGCGTCTCGCCTGCCCATGTTGCTGTAGGATTGAGGCCTGCCCAGATCAAAAAGACAATCACAAAAAGGTGGCGGGACAGCATCTGGAAAATTGGTATAGGTTGCCTATCTATTATCAATGATCTGATTTGTCCGCACGCAAGACGGAGTTTGGGGCGGGGTTTGTGTAAGGATATCACTTGTTAAATTCCAATAATATAATCGACTTAAAAAACGTGTCCCTGACGCTTGGTAGTGGCGCGCGCCAGGTTGAAATATTGCGCGGTCTTGATCTACAGGTCAAATCGGGCGAAGCGGTGGCGCTGATCGGCCCGAGCGGGTCTGGCAAATCCACGTTGCTTTCGGTTACCGGTGGGCTGGAGCGGCCTGACCAGGGTCAGGTGATGATTGCAGGGCACGACATCACGTCGTTGAGCGAAGATGAATTGGCGCTGTTTCGGCGCGACAATATAGGCATTGTGTTTCAGTCATTTCATCTCATTCCCAATATGACAGCATTGGAAAATGTTGCTGTGCCGCTGGAATTTGCCGGGCGGGCAGATGCCTTTGCGCGCGCCGCAGATATGCTTGCCCGGGTCGGGCTTGGTGATCGGACCGGGCATTATCCAACCGAATTGTCCGGTGGCGAACAGCAACGTGTGGCGCTGTCGCGGGCGCTTGCGATTGAGCCGCATCTATTGCTTGCGGATGAACCGACCGGCAATCTGGATGCGGTTACCGGGGCGGATATTGTTGAGCTGATTTTCGAGCTTCGCGAAGAGCATGACACAAGTCTGGTTCTGGTCACCCACGATCCAACGCTAGCTGCGCGGTGCGACCGGGTCTTTGCGCTCCAAGAGGGCCGGGCTGTATTGCAAAAGAAATCCAGGGCCGCGCGGCGACCGGTCAAAGCCTCATGATCGCAAATATGAGCTTGGCATTGCGGTTGGCGGGGCGTGAATTGCGCGGCGGGCTGCGCGGTTTCATTGTGTTTTTGGCCTGCCTCTCGCTTGGCGTCGGGGCCATTGCCGGGGTCGGCTCGGTATCGCGTGCCCTTCTGGACGGGCTTGGTCAACAGGGGCAGGTTATTCTTGGTGGCGATATGTCATTGTCGCTKATYCACCGCACRGTAAACGAAGCCGAGCGCCGTTGGYTGGAAGAYGCGGGCGATATTTCCGAGATTGCGACGCTCCGCGCCATGGTGCGAATGGGYGATGATCAGGCGCTTGCCGAGATCAAGGCAGTGGACCGCGCTTATCCGCTTTACGGGGCGGTGACGCTAGCTCAAGGCGGCGCTCTGGAAGATGCCATTGCGGTCAAGAACGGTGTTTTCGGTATTGTCGTTGAAGATACTCTGCTTGGCCGTCTTGATCTTGAAACCGGTGATATTGTCAGGATCGGCGACGCGGATTTTGAAATCCGCGACCAGATTTCCAGCGAACCGGATAAATTATCGTCGGGGCTGATTTTTGGACCCCGGGTGATGATGAGTGTCGCCGGATTGGACGCAACCGGATTGGTGCGCCCGGGCAGTCTGGTGCACTGGTTTTACCGGATCAGATTGGCAGGCGACGGATTGCAGCCCGGTCGTCTGGAAAGTTTTGAACAGGCAGTGACAACAGCGCTGCCTGATGCCGGGTGGCAAATCCGAAACCGGACGAATGCGTCGCCGCGGGTCTCTACCGCGATCGAACGGTTCACCCACATTCTGACATTGGTGGGGCTGACGGCCCTGATCGTTGGCGGGGTCGGGGTTGCCAACGCTGTTCATGCCCATCTCAACGGGAAACGTAAAGTTATCGCCACGCTAAAATGTCTGGGTGCACCGGGGCGACAGATCTTTTTGATTTATTTCTTCCAGATCATGATGCTGGCCGCTGCCGGGACTGTGATCGGTCTCGCATTGGGGATGGTCATTCAATTTGTAGCCGCAAGCGCATTGGATGGGGTATTGCCGTTTGCGGGGCGGATATTGCCGTACCCTGAACCGCTCATGCTGGCCGCTTTGTACGGCATGCTGGTGGCAATGGCGTTTTCACTCTGGCCGCTTGGCCGTGCCCAGGATGTTTCCGTTGCCAGCCTGATCCGGGATCAGGTTGAAGATATTCGCCGCTGGCCCCGTGTTGGATACATTCTTGCAGCCATCACCATGATCGGCATCATAGCGGCGCTTGCGGTATTTACATCTTCCAACAGCAAAATCGCCCTGACATTTGTGGTGGCGTCCGGTGTTGTGCTGTTCGTCTTGCGGTTGGTGGCGATGGCAATCATGGCGATTGCGCGTCGGTTGCCGTCATTCAAATCGCCAGAAATGCGGCTTGCGGTCGCCAATATCCATCGGCCTGGATCACTTACCGGCACGGTTGTATTGTCGTTGGGTCTTGGCCTCACATTGCTGGTATCGCTTGCCCTGATCGATGGCAATCTGACCCGGCAATTGACCGGGCAAATTCCGGACAAGGCGCCGAATTTTTTCTTTGTTGATGTGCAGCGAAGCGAAGCCGCTCAATTTGGAGAGTTGATCTCTGAAATCGCGCCGGGGGCTGATTATCGAACGGTTCCGATGTTGCGGGGCCGGATTTTGTCACTCAATAATGTCGCGACAGCAGATATCAACGCGCCGCCGGACAAACGCTGGGCGTTATCCGGTGACCGGGGGCTTACTTATTCGAGCACGCTTCCTGAAAGCTCTGAGCTTGCCGCAGGGGAATGGTGGGATGAGGATTATTCGGGGCCTCCCCTGGTCAGTTTTGAATCTGAATTGGCGGAAGCCTTTGATCTCTCGATCGGTGATCCGATTGTGGTTAATGTCATGGGGCGTGAAATCACGGCTAAAATTGCCAACCTGCGCGCTGTCAGATGGGGCAGCCTGACGATTAATTTCGTTATGGTGTTTTCTCCAAACACTTTTGCCGGTGCGCCGCATATGAATTTGGCGACGCTTGAGCTTGAAGAAGACGGTGCTGATATCACCAACCGGGAAATCGAGATTATGCGCGATGTGGGGGCAGCCTTTCCTCATGTGACCGTGATCCGGGTCAAAGAAGCCATGGAAGCCGCCAACGCGCTTTTGTCCCAAATTATGTGGGCCATCAGGGCGGTTAGCAGTGTGACCCTGATTGCCAGCATTCTGGTTCTGGGTGGGGCACTTGCCGCGGGGCATCGTCACAGATTGTATGATGCGGTTATTTTGAAAACTTTCGGCGCGACCCGCAACAGGTTGCTGCTGGCGTTTGGCCTTGAATTTTTGATTTTGGGTCTGATCACCGCCATTTTGGCGCTGATCGGTGGYAGCATCGCGGCAGAATTTGTCCTGACCCAGCTGATGGACGGGGATTATGAATTTATTCCGCTGGTGGCCGGCATGGCGGTTGTGGGCGCGGTTGGYTTCACGGTTATTCTGGGCCTAATTGGCACGTGGCGTATATTGGGTGAAAAGCCGGCACGGGTTCTGCGTGATCTGTAGGGGGCAATATGATAATTGTCTCCCTGACTTCAATTTCGAGAGGTAGGTCACATGATTGCATCTTTTATTCGAGCCATTATTTTGCCGGTTCTGGTTGCGCTTGTCCTGCTACCAACAACGGCTCAAGCCAAGATATGCGTCCTTCAAGACGGGCGTGGATTGCGCRTCGGGGATATCGTTTATCCGRTGGAACGGCTTGCGCGGTATATTGCGGTCATCGGTGAGCGTGATCTGTATAATTCCAGAGGCACCCGGCTGACTGATTACCGGGCTATTCTGCAACAAGATCGGGCCAATCTGCACAATTCGGGTGTTGCTGACCGGTTTGATGACTTTGTTGAAGACGTTGATGATTATTTTACGACCCTGGATCGTCGCAAACTGCTTTCAACGACGCAATATTACTTTGATTGCTGGATGTCGCCGGAAATAGTAACCCGCCTTCAAAGGGATATTGAATCTGGGCAGGTGGCAGGCCTTGTAAGTGTAACCGTATATATTGCGCCTCGCAGAGGGATGGTAATATCGATTTCGCTGGCAGGATGATCAAGCTTATATTTACCGAACTTTCGCTGAAACCCTTGCTTGATAAGCGTTTCATACCCATATTGGTCCCGTTGGCACTGGATTATGATCTTGATTGTTATTTGGGGCCAGACGAATTTTGCGTGGCCGGTCACAAATAGACCGGCGCAACCCAAGGGGAACTGAAAATGGCTGAATTTGAACGTCAATATGGCCGCACCGGCTCTATGGCGCGAACCGGAGAGATTGATGAGGGCCTGCGCTCTTACATGCTCCGGGTTTACAATTACATGGCAATTGGCCTTGGTATTACCGGCGTGGCGGCTATTGGTGCCTATATGATGGCTGTGGTCGACACGGCTGCCGGGCCTCAACTGACCGATTTTGGTGTGATGCTGTATACCAGCCCGCTTCGTTGGGTTGTGATGCTGGCACCGTTGGGACTTGTGTTTTTGTTGAGCGCGCGCATTCAAAGGATGAGCGTTTCGGCGGCACAACTGACATTTTGGGTTTTTGCCGGGCTGATGGGTATCTCCCTGTCGTCAATTTTCCTGGTCTATACCCAGACTTCCATTGGCCATGTGTTTTTTGTCACCGCCGCGTCATTCGGGGCGCTGAGCCTGTTCGGCTACACAACCAAGCGGGATATTTCCGGGTGGGGATCGTTCCTGTTCATGGGGTTGATCGGCATTATCATCGCTTCGGTGGTAAATATGTTCATTGGCTCAAGCGCCATGCAATTTGCCATATCGGTGATTGGCGTGCTGGTATTTGCGGGCCTCACGGCGTACGACACCCAGCAGATCAAGGAAATGTACCGCGCACAGGATGACGGAACGGCAACAGGCCGCAAGGCGATTATGGGCGCGTTGCGGTTGTACCTCGACTTCATCAACCTGTTCATCATGCTGCTGAGCCTGTTTGGCAATCGCAACTAGGTTTTGCCAATATAACAAATTCAAAACCCCGGTCATTGGCATTGTCATTGGCCGGGGTTTTTATTTGCGCTGGGTTTTGGATATCAGCCTTTGACCAGCTTTAAGCGGCGGTCGAGCACCTTCATGACCTGGACCAGATCGTGCCCACGCCGGAGAATTTGGCCGGTAGATGTGCTGACGCTGAAGGCCCCCTGGCGACGCGCCAGTTTGGGATTTTTTTCGATTCTATAAAGCGGGACTTCGCTGGCATGGCGAAAAATGGAGAAAATCGCCCGGTCGGTATGATGGTCAATGGCGTAATCTCGCCATTCCCCCTCGGCGACTTTTCGTCCGTATACAGATAAAATCTGGTTCAATTCGATGCGGTTGAATGAAAGCGGCATCGTGGACTTTGCTTTTTGGGTGCTCCGGCCATTTTTCTGCCCTGTCGCACCATGCCCTATTGATATGGGGCCTATTGATATGGGTTCACTCTCACTCATGGCGCCTCCTCCCGATTGGATTGATTTTCATCATGAAATGATAGGATTGCAACAAAAGAATACCGGTTCGCCTGAATCAGACCTTTGTATTATCACATTTTTGTCGCATTTCCGTCGCGGACCAGCCGCAAATAATGACAATAGTTCACTTGTTGCCTCTTGGCCCGGTTCTCGTCTGGTTTCGGTTTTTGCAGCCCCCCAGCCCCCCGAGACCCATTTTGAGAACCGGGCCAAACTTTTCAAATTTGTTGAGTTGCGTAAGGCGTAACCTAAAGGCCGGATTTATCCGGTCTTTTTTTGTGTTTTGCGTCTCCGACAGGGGTTGAATCTATAGCCCGATTACCGATATTCCTGATCATGGATCCCTTTCGAGGGGAAAATTGGAGCGGTAAAGAGGCAGGCAATGAATAAGACAAAAGAAACAGCACCGACGAACGATGGYGACAATCATGCCTTCCAGGCTGATACCGCCAAATTGCTGCACCTGCTGATCCATTCGGTTTATTCCGACAAGGATATTTTCCTGCGCGAACTAATCTCCAATGCGGCAGATGCCTGCGACAAGCTTCGCTATCAGGCGATTGCCAAGCCTGAACTTTTGGTAGGCGATACCGAGCTCAAGGTTATTGTTACCCTCGACAAAGAAAACAAACAGATCAGCGTTGCCGATAACGGCATGGGTATGGGCAAAGCGGAGCTTGTTGCCAATCTGGGCACGATCGCGCGCTCCGGCACGCGCGCCTTTGTCGACAAACTGAAGGAAGCCAATGATGGTAATAACCTGATCGGCCAATTTGGTGTCGGGTTCTATTCAGCCTTCATGGTCGCTGATCAGATTGATGTATTCAGTGTGGCAGCAGGCAGCAAATCCGCCTGGTGCTGGCATTCCGATGGCGAACAATCATTCACTGTTTCTGCCGTCAAAAAGAGCGACGCCCATTGGCGCGCACGGGGCACCGAAATAAATCTCCATGTGTCGGAAGACGGCGCGGACTATCTGGATGCCAACCGGTTGCGGTCGATCATGGAAACTTATTCCAGCCATATCCCGGTTCCGGTATTTCTTGTCGAGATCAAGGATGGTGAAGCGGGCGAACCGGTGCAAATTGGTGACGCCACCGCGATCTGGATGCGCCCGAAAAAAGATATCAAGGATACCGAATACAAAGATTTTTACGGCCAGGTTTCAGGCCAGTATGAAGACCCGCTGGCGACAATCCATTACCGGGCCGAGGGGCGTCAGGAATATTCAGTGCTTGCGTTTCTGCCCGCCAGCCAGCCGTTTGATTTGTTTGACCCGGCCCGCAAGAGCCGGATGAAGCTTTATGTGCGACGGGTATTCATCACTGATGAAGCCGACATCCTGCCTTCGTATTTGCGGTTCGTGCGCGGCATTATCGATTCCGAAGACCTGCCGCTGAATATCAACCGGGAAATGCTTCAGCAAAATCCGTTATTGGCAGCGATCGGGTCAGGCGTTGCGAAACGGGTTTTGAAAGAAATTGGCGATATTGCAAAGAACGACCCGGAAAAATTTGAAACATTCTGGAACGCATTTGGGCCGGTGCTCAAGGAAGGGCTTTACGAAGACCCGGCCAAGCGAGACGAATTGTTTGAGCTGACCCGGTTCAAAACCAGTTCAATGAGTGGCAAATGGCGCTCGCTCAAAGATTATGTCGCTGGCATGAAAGACAAGCAATCGGCAATATATTATATGACCGGAACTGATGCCGGGCGGTTGGAAAACAGCCCGCAGCTTGAAGGATATAAGGCGCGCGGGATTGAGGTCTTGTTGTTGTCTGATCCGGTCGACAGTTTCTGGGTGGTAACCGCACTTGGATTTGACGGCAAACCGTTTAAATCCGTGACCCAGGGGGCTGAGGATCTCGATGAGATTGAAGCCGTTGAAGAAAAGGCAGACGCCGATAAAGGCGCGCCGGAATTGGCAACATTGCTGACCCGGTTCAAGGAAATCCTTGGCGACGTTGTGGTCGCCGTGAACAAATCCACCCGGTTGACGGATAGTGTTTCATGTCTGGTGGCGCCAAATGAGGGGCCGGACCGGTCGCTTGAAAAAATTCTCGCAAGGCAATCTGGTGAAGATGTGGATAATGCACCGATTTTGGAGATCAACCCAACGCATCCCTTGATCCTGGAATTGGCGGCAAAATTTGGCCAGGCGGGCGGCATTGCGCCGGAACTTGCTGAAGATATGGCATGGCTGTTGTTTGATCAGGCGCGCATTGCGGATGGAGAAGCGCCCCATGACCCGGCAGCGTTCAGCCAGCGGTTCAGTCGGCGAATTGCAGAAAATTTAAAGTCGTAAGAGCCACGTCTCCCAATTGTCCAGCCGGCTCTCCCAATTGTCCAGCCGGGTCTACCAATTGTCCAGAATGGCTGCGCCGATGATCGGACCGGCCGGGCCTGAYTGGAGCAGAACCGCGCAGCCTTCATGTCCCCGGCTCATAATATCGGCTTTTGGCAGGGTAAGAACCATCTGGTCGCCGTTCCATGTGCCGACCGGGGTCATTTCGCGCACAACATTTGTGTAGGTGATCGACTGCCCGGCATTCTCACCTCTGGTGACCGGAACTTCTATTCTCTCTTCAAACAACAAAAGCCACACAGTGCCGCTTTGGTGATTTCCGCCTTCAGCGGCGCTTGCCACGTTGATGATGATGTTGTCGCCGATGCTTTCCATATCAACRGTGACGTTGTGGGCTTCCAAATGGGCTTTGGTGGCGGAAATTTTTTCGTCRATGACCAGTTGGTCATTGCCCGGTGCTGCAGCAACACCGTTGATAATTACCTGGGGGGTGTAGATCATCCGGTCACCCCGGATAGACGCATAATCGCGTTGGCGCTGTGAATTGGCAGGATTGGCCAGTGTATCTTTCCAGCCAAGATAATCCCAATAATCGACGGGCATGGAAATCGCCAGAACATCCGGGCGTCTGGCATAATCGGCAAGCAATTCATCGGCTGGTAGGCAGGAAGAGCAACCCTGGCTGGTGAAAAGTTCAATAATAGTGGTGGCCGACCGTGCCTGGCTGGCAGTTGGTGTCAGTGCAATAATACTGGCCGCCAACGAAGCGAAAATAAAAGAAAAAAACCCAAATTTGGTCATGATAATTGGATGCAAATAATTGCAGATCTTGGCACGGACATTGTTATCCGGCTCCAAGGTTAGGTGCAGTCGATATCAATTGCCAGTAACGAACCGGTGACGTGACCGCCAGTACGAACGGTACGCCACCAATCAGCTATTTTCAAACTTGTTGTCAGGAGGCCAGATTGTTGAGGACGAATTGCAAAATGCCGCCGCTCTTATAATAGTCCAGCTCGTCCAATGTATCGATCCGGCACAGCAAGCCGATCATTTTGCTTTTGCCATCAGCATAGGTGATTTTGGCGTTGAGCTTGGCCCGTGGTTTGAGTTTGTCCAGTCCCAGAATAGTGACCTGCTCGTCGCCTTTAAGCTTGAGCCTGGTCCAGGATTGGCCTTCTTCAAACACAAGTGGCAAGACGCCCATGCCGATCAGGTTTGAGCGATGGATGCGCTCGAAGGATTCCGTAATCACAGCTTTGACGCCCAGCAAAAGCGTGCCTTTTGCTGCCCAATCGCGGCTCGAGCCGGAGCCATATTCTTTGCCAGCAAAAATCACCAAAGGCGTATTTTTCTTTTTATATTCCATGGCCGCATCGTAAATCGGCATCTTCTTCTTGGAGGGGTAATGCACGGTCACGCCGCCTTCGACACCTGGCACCATCTGGTTCTTGATGCGGATATTGGCAAAGGTGCCGCGCATCATCACTTCATGGTTG
>JAESRU010000139.1 GCA_016764455.1 Hyphomicrobiales bacterium
CGGGCGATCTTTTTCGTACCATGGCAAAAAACCCTGCCGAAAGCACTACTTCCACTTTCAACAGTTCGCTAAGACTTAAACCCAATAAATAGCTAGTTTTAGACTCTAGAGGATGTTGGCTGGTCGCTGATTTTGGTTCCGCAATGGCAAGTTGGCTGATTAGTGTTGTACACATAGCAGCCACAAGTAACATTGCTTGAAAACGTACCCCAAAAGTTAGCGTTTGTTGAGAATACGTTAGTTTACTTTCCGATATATTATTCTTTTTTATTAATTTTGTATTGCGAATAACATATTTTTTACTATGTAATTGCGAATGAGTTGGAGGAAATTCTCATGGCAATTGATCAAAGTGGAAATATTGAATCCGCTAATTCTACGAATGTTGGTAAAGAGATGCTTTCGGAAACCGATGGCAATTTAGCCAATACACCGATTCAACTTGCCCAGGCTACAATACCAGGCAACGAGACTGTCGAGACTGTCGATTTGTCACCAGTCGATGCTGACCCGTCTATCGCCAATCAGGACAGTGAGCAAACTGAAGAAATTCCAGAAGAAATTGTTGCTGACGCAAACAATTTCGTGCAGTTGCCATCAGGTATTTCGATCGAAAATATCAGTATCGTGGACGGCAAGGATCTGGTTCTGACTCAGGCCGATGGGTCCACTATAACGATCAAGAATGGTGCTCTGGATATACCGACTTTTGTGATCGACGGTGCGGAAATACCAAAAATTGCGCTGGTCGCCGCTCTGCAGGAAAATGGCATCAATGTAGCTGCAGGCCCCGACGGTACGCTTTCGGTGGTTACCGGCATTCCCAGTTCGGGCATTAATTCAGGTCAGCCCGTACCCGGCATCGGTGATGCAGGTCCTGTGCTTGATCTTCTTCCTCCAACAAACCTTCTTTTTCCTGAATTCCCTGATGAAGAACTTACACTACCGCTGGAAGAGGATGACGATCCGCTTAGCATAATAAGTGTGACCCCCCAGCAGCCAACAGTCGGTGACCCCGGCCTCCTCAACGGGACGCCGGACGAAGATACCACAACCATTACAATCCAGGCAGGTTCATCGCCGGTTACGACCCTGTCCTTTGGACCAAATACAAGTCCGATTAGCGTGAATGGCGCTGACCCCAGCGCTGTATTTATTTGGACACTCACAAATGGCACCAATGGCCCAAATACAATCCTTGAAGGCTCATTGCCAGGTGTCGGCGTCGTTATTCAGTTGGAAATATCTCTGGCCGGACCAATTCCAGGAGGCACTCTTGGAACCGGAGAAATCTTAGTTACTTTGCTTGAAGGTTTTCCGCATGCTCCCAACAACGGGCTTGGCACGGCAACCATCACCAATATTCCTATCGTCGCACAAGATGCTAGTGGCAACACCGACACCGCATCTACCTCTGTTGAGATTATCGATACAGTTCCCGTAGCCAATGATGACACAGATGAGATTGCTGCAGGCGCTTTTGGGCCGGTTTCCGGTAATTTAATTACCAATGCTGAAGCCAATGGTGACAATGGTGCAGATGTTGCTGGTGCCGATGACGGAACCACGACAGGGGTAATTCCGCAAATTGCAAGTATTGAAAGCGACAATTTGGGTGGGAGCACCACACCTGTAATCAGCTTACCTGTAACAATATCAGGTCAATATGGAGAGCTGACGGTTCATCCAAACGGCGAATATACTTACACCCGTACTTCAAAAACCGCTGGTGGCGTACAGGACACATTCACCTACGCCTTTCAGGATGGTGATGGTGATAGCGATACAGCGACGCTTACAATTGATATCGGGAATGCCACTCCTGATATCAGCGATTTGACCCCGCGTTCCAGTGGTGGTGACGTCCTTGTTGATGAAGACGATCTAWGCGATGGTTCAGATGGTAGTAATTCAGCGACACAAGCCGGGACTTTCACAATATCGTCGCCCGACGGCATCGCCACATTAACGATCGGTGGTGTGACGGTTATCTCCAACAATGTTTTCGCAACAACGACCTTCACAACACCTCTTGGCAATACGCTATCTGTTACCGGTTTTAATCCTGTTACAGGAACTGTCTCATACACCTACGAATTGGTGGACAATGAAACGCACCCAAATGCAGCAGGCGAAAACAATATCTTCGAGGACTTGAGTGTTGTTCTCACCGATCAAGACGGTGACATTGCCAACGACACTTTGTCCGCACAGATCGTCGATGATATTCCCTCGGTATCGATTACGGGCGCAACAACGGTTGCCGAGGATGCAGCGTCTCCGGTTACGGGCACAATCCCGATCACCGAAGGGGCGGATCAGGACGCAACGCTTGATGTGACGCTGTCGGGCACCAATGTGCTCAGCACCGCCTTGTCGTTCACCCTTGACGGGACCTTTGTCAGCCAGTTTGCCAATGTAACGACGGCGGGCGGCGATCTTCTGGGTGTGCTGACGGTGACCACCGATGCCGCCGGCGCGGACTGGTCGTTTGATCCAGCCCTTGATGTGGACAATACGGGCGGCGACCCGAGCTTTAATTTTGTTGCAACCGTCACCGATACCGATGGCGATGAAGCCACCGCCAATCACACAGTGACAGTCACCGAYGGYGCCGACCCGACGGGCGGCGATACCATGACCCTGAGCCTGGACGAGGATGACCTTGCCAACGGCTCGGATACAACCGGACCGACCATGGTGTCCGATACCCTGAGCTTCACGGCCGGGGCAGATGCCATCACCAGCGTCAAGTTCTCGACGGACCTGTCTTTGCTGATAACCGACGGCGATACCCTGACGGCCAGCCCGGTCGGCGACATTGCCTGGGTCCGGGTCACCGATACCCAGATTACCGGCTCTGTGGGCGGCGTTGTTGTTGTCACCCTCGATTTGACGCCACCAACATCCTCGATCGCACCCGGCGCAACAGATGCCACAACCAGCGTCAAGATGACCTTGTCGGGTGAGTTTGCCAATCAGTTTGGCGACGACATCCAGACAGTTCTGGCGCTCGGATCAGTCCAGGTGGATGCCTTCGACAATGATGGCGACAAAGCCACCGGAACCGTCACCCTCTCGGTCACCGATGATATTCCGAGCGACATTTCTCCAACACCTGCAATTGTTATCAATTCAGGTGATGCTGTTGGTAGCTCAGACCTTGATTTTTTTGGAAATATCGGAGCGGATCAACCAGGGTCGATTGTCTTTAACGGGATCAACGGTGGCGCGGTAGAAACAGATGCCGACCCATTGCTGGACAAGAATGGAATCGCCGTTTTAAACGAAAATGGCGATTCAATCTTCTTGTTCGGAATTGGTACCGGTGTTTTGGTTGGATCGACTAATTCTACTTTTGTTATTGGCACTCATGACCCACTTTTGCCTGATCCAACAGTCGTTTTCCAAATCACACTCAATCAGGATGKAGCTATTGAGGCGAACGATCTATATACGATCGAATTTTTCCAGAAACTGAATGATGGCGGCGGCTTTGATTTTTCCGGCGCTGGTTTCACGCGAGCAGGCAATAACCTTTTCACCACAACAGACGGCCCAGATGTTGGTGGCATAAGCCAGGACTTGTTGTTTTCGGCATTCAATTCGGGTGGTGCCTCGTCTGTGAATACAAATGCAACTGATGTTTCTGTTGCAAATTCTGGTGCCGGCATCGACGATGGCGAAGGTGTAAGGATCGACTTCGTTACCGATGCTTCTGCGACAACGGGCAACGGCAGGGAATTTTATGATTATGGCGTTCAGTATAACGGCAACGGATTTTCCTTCGTGATTGCGGCGCTTGGCAATACCGGGAACACCGATATTGTCCTGCGCGTCTATGATGCCAATGAAGATGATCCGGTCAATACGCCGTTTGGTAATGGCGCACAAAGAGCGGCAGTCGAACAAAACCATCTTGATGCCCTGACAGATGATGCGGCCTTGCAGGATACGATCACCGAAATCAAAATAAACAATGTGGCGCTTGATCTTACGCCTGGCTCATCAACAATTATCATGGGCATAACCTACATTGTTATTCTGGATGGTTCCGGCGACTTTGTAGTTCAAAACATTCAGCTCAATGATGAAGTGAAGGTCTTCACGGCTGACGGTTACAATAGGATTGAAATTGAAAATTACGATGACAGCGACAATGGTGATGGATTTTCGATCAACAGTTTCGGGATCGAGACAACCCAGGCTGGCAGTAATATAGACCTCTCAATTGATCTTTTGGTGGCAGATGAAGACGGCGACACGGCGACCGGCTCGATTGATATTACGGTTACCCCGGACGGAACCACAATGACCGGAACCGCCGCCGCTGAGACCTTCATCGGGGGCTCGGGATCAGATACCATGACCGGGGCTGGCGGCGCTGATGTGTTCGTCGTCGACTTGCAAAGCCTAACTGATGCAGCAGTTGAAGAATTGATCACCGACTATAGCGGCGTTGGAGGAGATGGTGATGCCATTGATCTGTCTGCGCTGCTTGACCTGGCAATTGGAACGGACCTCGAAGGTGGCGCAGGCCAGACATATGTCAGCTATGACAGTGGCACGGGAGACCTGCGGGTTGACCAAGCTGGCAACGCAGATATCGGCGGTGGTGGTGTGGTCGCAAATATTGGTTCCGGGCTAGCAAACGAAACAATCAAAATCCTTTTTGATGATGGTTCGGGCAATTCGGGATCTGACCTCGTGTAGGCAGTTGAATGGCTATTTGGCAACCATTTAAGTGTCTTTTAGAAACAGTCAATTTGATTAGAAAGGTCAATTTGATATGAAAATTTTCAAAGGCTTATTTGTCGCAATACTTGTTTTTTCAGTTCAGGCGCAGGCCGCTGATTATGATCGTGCGGGCATTGAATATTGTGTATTGGCTGGTCCATCATCCTTGTTATCAATCGAGAATGAAAGCCAATTAACCGATGAAGTCGTTCGCTTGATGACTGAAGCGGTTAATGTTGCTGACAGCGACAGATGGATTAATTCCAGTCGACCTGCATTTGTTTGGGCATCGGAAGCMAARGTTGCCTGCGGCAAAGCATATGGCTACCTGAGAGCCAGTGTGCGTGATGAAGAATATCTCAACAAATGTGAGTGTTTTCATCAACGGATGGTCCAGTTTATGTATTAGGAATGCCGTCTGAGACGGGATGCTTAATCCGTTTGGAATTGCCATATAACCTTTGACAAATTCGCCAGGTAAATTCGCTGGGTTTTGCCCGCAGACGCCACTGCTTTTCTTGCGACCTGAACGATGGGGTGAGAAATCTGGATGTGGTGGCCGGACTTGCTTGTTATGGCGCCTTGTATGGATTTTAGACATCCAGGTTCCACGAGGAAGCCGGTGAAGCCCGTTGCCTCGCAGAATGCGGTAGATGCCAGCATCCGAGATTTTTATCCCACGATCGCTATCCAGCAACCACATGTTCCGTTCCGGGTGAACATGGTCAAAACCTTGGAAAATCGGACGGATGCTGCCGCAAACCAGAACTGGAAAAAGAAGCAGCCTATGCCATTCTCATATTGCCAAATATACTTATCTGGGGGATATCAGATAAAATAAGATATGTTAGTGTCTCCGCTGATCCAGATTACTAGTGGACGTTGACTTGCGAAAACGACTGCATAGTACCGGAACAACCCCAGGAGACCTGCCTCATGAGCGGACCGCGTTACATCAAGCCTGACACATTGAGCCTACATGCGGGCCAGCGCCCGGACCCGGTCCACGGCGCACGGGCCGTGCCGATTTACCAGACCACCTCTTACGTGTTTGACAATACCGACCAGGCAGCCGCCCTGTTCAATCTGGAACGCGCGGGGCATCTTTATTCGCGCATATCGAACCCGACAGTAGCGGTCCTTGAGGAACGTATCGCAGCGCTAGAGGGCGGCGTTGGCGCAGTTTGTACGGCAAGCGGTCAGGCAGCGCTCACATTGGCGGTCATGACCTTGATGGACGCCGGTTCGCATATCGTTTCGTCGCAATCGATTTACGGCGGCTCGCACAATTTATTCCTGCATACCCTGCCTCGCTTCGGCATCGAGACCAGCTTTGTTGACCCCCGCGATCCGGCAGCATTCGAAGCTGCAATCAAACCGAACACCCGGTTGTTATTCGCTGAAACCCTGGGCAATCCGGGTCTGGAAGTCCCCGACATGCGGGCGATTTCAGACATTGGCCATTCCGCTGGCCTACCGCTGATGATCGACAACACTTTTGCCACACCTTATCTCTGCCGGCCGCTCGAATGGGGTGCTGATATCGTGCACCATTCGATCACCAAATTCATCGGCGGTCACGGCATCGCCATCGGCGGGGTGATTGTTGATGGTGGGAGCTTTGATTGGGAAGCCTCCGGTAAATTTCCCACTTTGACGGAACCCTATGCGGGCTATCACGGCATCAATTATGCCGAAGAATTTGGCCCCCAGGCGTTCATCATGCGCGCCCGCACCGAGGGCCTCAGGGATTTCGGCGCGTGTCTTTCCCCAACCAACGCCTTTCAAATTTTACAAGGCGTCGAGACGTTGCCGGTGCGGATGTCCCGCCACGTGGAAAACGCCCGCGCCATTGTTAAATTTCTGGTCGATCATGACGCCGTCGACTGGGTGACATGGCCCGAATTGCCTGACCATCCAGACCACCAACTGGCCGCCAAAATGTTACCCAAGGGGCCGGGTGCGGTTTTCAGTTTTGGCATCAAGGGCGGCCGCGCAGCAGGTAAAAAATTCATAGACAGCCTAAAATTATTCTCTCATCTTGCAAATGTCGGCGACGCCAAATCCCTGGTGATCCATCCGGCCTCCACCACCCACCAGCAGATGGACGCAGACTCCATGAAAGCAGCTGGTATCAGCGATAGCCTCGTTCGGCTTTCGGTCGGGTTGGAAGATATCGACGATCTCCGCGACGACCTTGCCCGCGCACTTAAATCTTCGCAAAGGGTTTAGGACAATGGATATTAAAGTTGGCAAAACCACCGCCTTTGCGACAACCGGCGGGCGCGCCTTCGATAAAGCCCAGCCCACAATCGTGTTTATCCACGGCGCTGGCCTGGACCGCAGCGTCTGGTCGCTACAAACCCGCTATTTTGCCTATCATGGCTATAACGTGCTCGCCATCGACCTACCCGGCCATGGCCGCACGCCCGGCCCGGTGCTGCGCACCATTCCCGAAACGGCCGACTGGATAATGGCAATGCTCGACGCCCTGGATATTGAGGCGGCGGCCCTGGTCGGCCACAGCCTCGGATCACTGGTCGCGTTCGATGCCGCCGCGCGCTACCCAAATCGGGTGACGGCGCTGGCACTGCTCGGCGCCACGGTCCCCATGGGAGTGACAGACTTGTTGCTCAATGCAGCCAAGGAAAATGACCATTCGGCGATCGATATGGTAACGCTCTGGGGTCACAGTCAGGACGGCCAGAACGGCGCCAGCAGGGCGCCCGGCCTGTGGATGACCGGCGGCTCAGTCAGCCTGCTGGAACGCTCCGCCCCCGGCATTTTGCATGCTGGCCTCAACGCCGCCAACGAGTACCGGGACGGCCTCGAACTTGCCGGCAATATTACATGCCCGACCCTATTGGTGCTCGGCGCCCGTGACGCCATGACCCCTGCCAAAGCAGCCAAACCCCTGGCTGACGCCATTCCAGGTGCCCGCACCATCATCCTTGCCGGCTGCGGCCATATGATGATGGCTGAACAGCCCGACGAAGTGTTGGATGCGTTGATTTCGGTATTGTGATCGGTAGAGAAAAATCTACAAAGCTAATTCAAAACTGACAATAGAGAATTTGTCTCCATGGAAGTGGACGCCCGCCAGCATGCGCAAATGGTTTGCATCCGCCAAACAATACCCGCTACAAGTGCCAATAATATGAGCTATCGCTGGTCCAGGGACCAAGCCATCGTTGACCTCATACGTCAGGCTGGACCCTTGTATGAAGGGACCAGCACCTGTAACTGAAAGAAGTAGGGTTCGATGCCCCAAACGTTCCAAAAATGGGGCAGAAATATATAAATATAAATTTTCTTTTATAAATCAGTTAGATACAATATTTATTGSCGGTGCTGTCAGACGAAACGAAAAAATCTCTGATTGCCTAATTGCAGGTGACCTTCAGGTCGCACAGATTTCTGGTTCAGAACTAATCCACTGTCCAGCCAGCATTGATCAGGTGCTCAACGAGGCGGTAAGCATGGATATCACCGCCGTCAAAACTCTTGGTTACCATCCCTATTGCGCGGGTKGCATCGACCTCAAGCAGACCTTTGCCAATACTAGCGTGTATCAAGTACAATGCCGCCTGCTAGTCTTGGGGAGTAAAGAGTAATTCTTCAACAGCGGTATGTGTTGGTCTCAACGTTTGCATCGGTACTGAGGACTGGATTCGGGGACGAGTGACCCTGGATTTTCTTCCAGTGAATCGTGCCAATTCTTCATCAGAAATATCCTGCCAATCGCACTCTGTTTCCGACATATCAGAGAAGCTGGCATGCGCAACCATGTCGCTTTTGATAGACTTGTTGTTGCCCGAATGATCCAACTTAAAACCTCGTTTCTTCCAATGGTGAACCAACTGGTCGATATCGAAGGGGTTCATTGCGCCGAAGCAGACAAGATGTTGATTTGCCCAACCGTCAAAAGGTTCACCGTATTCAGCGACAAACTGCTTCCACCCTTCTCATCTTTCGAAAGGCAAGAATTTTTGGTTTTTAACTCTTTGGCGAGCGCCTCTTACCGTTCAAGCGCTATACGCGCGCGTCGGTGAAGAAGATGATTTGTTCCAGGCGCATTTACTGTTATTCGACTAATATTGCGCCAAGCAGACTCAATTCCTAGCCTTGTAATTTTAAACTGACCCAATACCGGCCAGGATTGTGCTCTACTGCAATGCTAGGCTATCAACGCATTGAGGGGGACATAAACAATCAGGAGATTGCTATGTCCAAGCCAAGCCGATCACGTCTCTCTATATTGCCAATCCAAAATCTTTGAACACGGTGGCATTGAGGCTATGTATCTGTGCGCACCAACTCTACCCGCCGGTTTAACGCTCGCCCTTCCAGTGTGTTGTTGGTAGCTTTTGGTCGTGACATGCCGTATCCAACAACTTCCAATCGATTTCTTCCGATCCCAAAACGGTTAACAAGCGCAGAAACAATGGACTGTGCCCGGCGCAGTGATAAATTTTGATTGATCGCTTCACCGCCAATCGAATCGGTATGTCCTTGAATTGATATGGTCCAGCCAGGGTTGTTTTTCAGCACAGTTGCAATTTCTGTCAAAAGCGTATCAGTGTTTGCTTGGATGGTTGCTTTTCCAAAATCGAAATGAATGCCGTAAATCTCAAGCYKRCCSAWTGTYGATAAAGCTTGCTCCATAGCGGATGCTTGTGCYGGACCGGMAACAACACGAGTGATCCTCAGCAGTCGAGGAGCTYGCTCCSAATTGAATTTGATTTCATATGCAAGGGTTAATGGGTTTCTGCGATTATTGAGAAAGACAAATTCCCCCTCAGCGGCATATGCACCGTTGCGAAATACACCGCGCGCTCGCAAAGCGTTAAGTTCTACAACCTGATTTCCAATGATGACTGGGAACTTCATTTCCCCGTCAAGAAYCAGRCTRCCACCTATTGTRCTCTGTGTWGAACTGTACATCAGGGTCAACGGAACGGATCCATTTTCCCGCAAAGCAACGAGCGTATCGGATGATATGCCAAGCGACGTTGTGCCAGGGAGCTGTCGCGGCATTTCATTGGCAAATACGATTGCATAAGTATTCGATCTCGCTCGATCATCGGCGCGAATGCTTCGGGTAACAAAGGTTCCTAAAGTACTGGAATAAGAAATCCCAAAGCCTGCTTCCGATTGATCAACAATCCTGTAGAAAGCCTCGGCATCACCGTCTTCATTACTAAATGATTCAGTGAGCTCATATCCATTTTGCAGTCTGTCAACGCCSGCTGCTGATCCGGCAACTATCAAGGCGCCTGATACCAATATTGCCCCTGCAAAAGGGGTGAAAAAATTTCCCATTCCTTACACCTCAATCTTTGTTGTTATGTTATAATTGAAAATTCACCGCATTTTGCATCGCGCCAATCCTCGAAACGACTTATGGAAGCGTTTGAGAATCAGTGTTCATCTATCGCGATATCCTAACACAACTTGGCCGCGCAAGCCCGCCACTTACTGCTAGTGCACAAAGTTTTATGGAGATGATCAGTCTTCCAAGGGAATGCCGATGCCAAAAATACGATTTCTGACGTCACGGTAATTGATTGTCCGGATCAGTTTCTCTGAACCTGATCCTCGGGTTCCTGATTTATGTCTCAACATTCTGTCTCATGATTGCTGACGGGAAACAGTCAAAGGATCAAAATTAAACTGCGATTGCTAGTTTGGAGCATTACGATGGTTCAGAGGTATATAGGTAGAATATTAACTGGACTTGTCCCGCTTCAATTCCGTGTCCCATTCTCATTTAAGCAGATTTTCGTTCAAACTGAACAGGGCTCGGTCGCGCTTAGCCAAAATCTGAAGTCCGCGTTTCTATCCACCATCKTTCAAGCGCGGAAACCGTTGCGTAGAGAGAAATGGATGGAACAAGAAAAGYTGATTCTGCCCACTCTCAACCCCATTAATTATTCAGGCACGTTTAAATCGGTTTCCGGAATAAATTTCTCCGACACGACAGAGCAAAGATTTTATCATTGTCGCTGAAAGTCCCTACGAAACCTGAATACCGTAGATGACCGGCCTGGAATATTCCCCACATCGAACTGTGAAGCAGGGTTGTCATTTGAAAAGTCGCCGGTATCTACACACCAGTTGGCTCCACAGCGCCTGACGACGTAATTTTGGCTATTTGAATCATCGGTGGAACTGATATTTGGAGAGGAACTGAATGGATCGTCACTATTACTACCGCGCAGGGCGGCGCGTATGTCGGGCGACAAAGTAGTTTCGGGAGCAGGCGCAAAAATTGGTATTTTATCAGATTGAGCAACCGCATAATTGACGAAAATCGGTATGAACGTAAATGATATAACTGCGCCTAACACCAAAACCGCACGCATGAAATTACCTTTTTTTGATTTCCATTTATTTAATGCCAGAGCGGCCAGCGAGTAAGACCGTGAGGGAGCTATCAGCGAAAAACTACGCATTTAAACGCGTAGTCGTGCACAATCCAAGTCATCTGCTGATTGGCGAAAAAATCGTGTAAACATTGCCGTCAGGAAATCTCTTCAGACCATGGTCCAGCGTATGGGGCAGCGTCAAGCCATCCTTTTACTAAACAATAGGATGGGCCTTCATTGGTGGAGGGTCAACAGCTTGAACGCCAGGACGAACAAACTGTAGTGCGAGAGTGATAATGACGTGAAAAGCGAAACAGGGTAWCCGGGATCGGTCAAACCCGAGGCATTATCCGAGCTTTGAGCTCGTTCCTCTGGCCGGGCGTTGATCCTCGGATTCCATCAAGGCCCGCAGCCAACATTGTGTGCAATGAGAGGCCGGATAGATAGCAATGCCTGTTAATGAGTTGAGTTCGACGCTTGGCCCACATTTGATGGTCGGCAGCCCCAACCGTTCGCGGAATATGGTAGGGGATATCATCTTATGGAAAATTAAATGGCAAAATTCGGCCGGTTGATCAAACTATCCCTCATTAGTTGCGCAGTGGCCCTCTTTGTCAGCCCTACCATCTCTTTTGCGGAGGAAAGACAGAATCTGAGGCTTGGTTCTTCAAGTYACGGTGGATGCGTTGCGTGGTGACCTGCCTTGGTGTTATTACGACCGTCTTGGAGAAGGTGGGTTCCGCTATTTGATGGATGTCGGGACGGTTTATCTGAACGCCCATCACGGAYACGCAAATACCGAGACGATCGTGGGGCATACGACTTTGGCAACAGGCGCCGACCCGGCAGTTCATGGCATGATCGGAAATGTCTGGTTGGATCGAACCAGTGGTTATCTGACATACGGTGTAGAAGATTCGCGCTACCCTATCCTCATTAAAGGAGCCGGAGTTGACAAAACGACCGAAATAGATCYGACACAACGAAYTGCGCGATCGGATGGGAGGTCTCCAGCAKCAATCCTGGTTTCAACATTCTCTGACGAATTGATGATARGCCGCGGGCAGCAATCRAAAGTTTTTGCGGTTTCCATCAAAGACCGCRGCGCCATCTCCATGGCCGGACATACTGGCAAAGCATTCTGGTTTTCAAAATCCGCGTCCCAGTTCATCACCAGTTGAGCGGGCTTTTTCATTGGAGGCAAGAATGTATAGAGCTTTCTTACTAAGCCCAATAACAGACTGGTTCGTAAGATTGGCAATACGGGTGCGCGTGGCGCAATTGCAGGCGGTTGGTCTTAGTGACGCTGGAGCCACGTACAAGAACTAGCAAGCCCCGCGTTGCCGCTAAATTCCTCGCCAATCTCGAATATCATGAACGCATCGCGGGATGTTGTGCCTTCGCTACTATCTAATTCTGATCGGATCATCGCTACTGGCCTATTGGTTCGGATGAAAAACCCGCTAAGGACACCGTCACTAGAGCGGAAAGCAACATGTGGCGGGGTATCGGAGAAACGTTGTAGGACGCTTAGGATTTCCGGCATGTCTCGGGCTATTCTGGCAAGATCGGACTCTGCCGATAATTGGATTACGACGCAGTATCGCCGTGCCACGTCTTGGGTATTCATGCCGTGCCCTTCTGTCGCGACAAATGGGATTTGAGATTACGACATACCACATGGGTTTGCAAAGTACATAAGTGCCCAAATGGGTGAAATACCTACCGGCTTATGGTAGGCTAGCGCTACAGGGATTATTTGATTGCCGAGGGAGTGTCATGTGGCAGATCAATCGTTTATTATCTGTCTGTAAGAGGTTGTTGGCGATAAATTTCGTTGCTGATTTCAATTTGATCTTCTGCAACTGACGGTGCCGGTGAGAAAGGTCCAAGGTCCAAGGGCCAAGGGCCACTGGCAAGGGGAAACAACATTGTTATCCCATTTCACCATTCTCCACTGAACAATTCCTTGTGGGAGTCGAATTGTTTTTCATAATATTTGGCCGTCTGATCGGTATGCTAAAGGAAACTAATATGCAATCACACTATGTTCGCGTTGTAACGGGTCTGGTGAAAACACTGTTTCTGGTCCTTGTTTTGTTCATGTCCACACAACCGGTAAAGGCACTCAGTTCCGCGGACGTTTTGGGCGAACGGTTATTGACTCCCTGGTCCGGGGACCTTTCCGGGATGCGGGAGCGGCGTGTGATCAGGGTTCTCGTTCCCTACAGCCGGATCATCTTGTTTATGGATAAGGGCGTGATGCGTGGAACCGCGGTAGAGCTGCTGCGCGARYWSGRMMWWCRSKKSRACGATGGGCGCTCTGAAATTGAACAAACCGAGATTGCTATTATCCCGACCGCGCGAAACGATTTGATCACCGATCTTGCGGGTGGTCGCGGTGATATGGCGATTGGCAACCTGACCATTACCGAAGAGCGTCTTGCGACGGTAGATTTTTCTGCCCCTTTTTTGCAAGGGGTTTCTGAAGTTTTGGTCACTGGCGCTGAACATCCGGACATCACAAGTATCGAGGAACTTTCGGGTCTTGAAATTTATGTTCGTCCCTCAAGTTCCTATTATGGTTCACTCTTGCGTGTGAACGGGGAGCTTGAAGAGCAGGGACTCGCGCCGATTAATATCATCGAAGGCGACGAGGTTCTGGAAGACGGTGACATTCTTGAAATGATCAATGCCAGAATGCTTGGCGCTACCATCGTTGATAGCCATAAATTGGATTTATGGACCCAGGTTTACGACGAACTGAAGGTTCACGAGGTTACCGTACGTGAAGGCGGAATGATTGGCTGGGCTTTCAGAAAGAACTCCCCAGAATTAGCTGAACAGGTCAATGCATTCATGGAGATCGCCAAGCGTGGCACTTTGCTCGGAAACATACTTTTCAAGCGCTATCTGGAAAATGCAGAAAGATTGCAACCCACCAACAGTGATGGAGCCTCCGAGCAGCGTTTGGCTCTTGAAGAATTGTTCCAGAAATATGCCGAGGAGTACCAAATCGACTGGCATTTGATTGCGGCGCAGTCTTTTCAGGAATCGCGATTTGACAATTCGCTAACAAGTAGGGCTGGTGCCGTCGGTCTGATGCAAGTATTACCCTCTACCGCCGCTGATCCCAATGTGGGAATTAGCGATATCCGTTCACCTGAATCCAACGTCCATGCCGGTGTAAAATATCTTCGCTTCATTGCTGATCGCTATTTTGGGGATTCCGAACTTGATGATTTTAACCGCATTCTGTTTGCACTTGCCGCGTATAATGCCGGCCCCAACAGGATTGTCCGGCTAAGGGCTCAGGCAGACAATCCAAACAAATGGTTTGGCGCCGTTGAATGGGAAGTATCGAAATCGGTCGGGGCAGAACCAGTACGCTATATYCGGAACATCTACAGGTATTATTTGATGTTTCGTGGCGTCCGTGAATCCGAATAGGTTTTTGTCTGGCTAAGGGCGCTAGTGTCAAGGGCGGCGTAAAAACCGGCCATTCGGCGGCGTAAAAGCAGGCCTCTTTGAGAAGGTGGTTTTGGAGCCATCTTTCAGTTGATTTGCAGGGTCTGAGGTTATCGCGCTTTGGTGCGTGCGGCCCCCAAATAGCAAGCACGTGCCAAGGCGCATTGGCCGCTAGGTCAATTATTGCACGCGGCGTTGTGCGCGGCTTTGGTTGAGACGATAGCTTTCGCCATTCATTTCCAGAATGTTGACGTGATGCGTCAGGCGGTCGAGCAAGGCGCCTGTCAGGCGTTCGGTGCCGAAGGTTTCGGTCCATTCTTCGAAGGGCAGGTTGCTGGTAATTAGGGTGGATCCCTGCTCATAGCGTTGCGAGATCAGCTCGAACAACAGTTCTGCGCCGGTTTTACTCAGTGGCACAAAGCCGAGTTCATCAATGATCAGCAGCTTCACCTTGGCCAGTTGCCGCTGGCGACGTAGCAAGCGTTTTTCGTCACGAGCTTCCATCAATTCATTTACCAGTGCGGCGGCGGTCACAAAGGCAACGGCCCTTTTGGCATGCCGCCAGACCCAGCCCGAGGGCGATGTGGGTTTTCCCGGTGCCACTGGGGCCAAGGGCAATGACGTTTTCTCGCCGCTCGATCCAGTCGCACCGGGCCAGTTCCAGCACCATCATTTTGTTCAGGGACGGGATAGCCTTGAAGTCAAAGCTGTCCAGGCTCTTCACTGCAGGGAATTTGGCCGACCCGATCCTCGGGTTCCTGATTTATGTCTCATGATTGCTGACGGGGAACAACTTCCGCCGCAAAGGGAGGAACCTTGAGTGGGGGCAAGCGTTGTGAACGGCCCACACCGGCCATTTGTATTAACCGCAGCGAACGGCTGCTTCGACTCCCATTGTGGGCATCAAAATCAAGATTTCAGATACAATAATGGGTCCCTATCACCGATTTGTTCTCATTCCTGGAACAGCTCGAACCGAGGTATCGTATAGCGCCCATCTAACACCTCTGGTTCAGGGCCATATGTTCTGAGGCCGATGAACACTCCGCTGCCCGGTATGGTTTCAATCCAGTTGGCTTCGTATCCTTCAGGCACGGTGGGTCCAACGTAGATATAGACCGACCCATCCGCGTTTTTCACAAGGTCGTCGTTTGAGGACAAATGCCGCCCCTTGTCCCCGTTGGCGATAAAAGTACGCGTGGCCTGATCATAGCCGAATACCGACCAGAAACTACGCGCCGGAAAATCGGCAGGCATACGGATGCGATAGGTCTTTGAGGGGTCGATCGGATTGTCATCAGCGTCCACAAAAGCCACGTTGTACATAGTGCCGCTACCCAGCACGGCAGGCATGGCATAGGCCCAATAGTCGATCGTGGCACGGCGCTGATAATCGATCATACCGTGTTCGTTTTCGTAGACATAGAGCTTGCCCGGTTGCACATCCCCCGGCAGCAGATTGAACCGGGACCAACCCGGCTGGGTTTCAACAGGCACCCAGGCTGAACCATYGTTGATCCGAATGATATGGCGCTGAACGTCACTCGCGACGCGGCGAAACATCTCGCGGGTCTTTTCATCCGGTTCGAAAAGCTTGTCCTTTTGAATTCCGATATAGGCGGCCATGCCCAGCATGTTTCGGTCATAGGGGTTGGCAGGCTCTTCCTGGATCAGTTGATTGATCAGATCAAAATACCCGTCGTCAAATTCAGGGGCCGCCCGGTACACGGACTGAGACATRTCCAGAAAGCGGGTTTCGCCCGGATTATCAGCCTCGGACAACGGATAGATCYTTAGCTTGTAGGCATATTCAACCGCCGTGTCCCAGCCTGCCGAAGAGATGGACCGGATCAGAAAATTTTGCAGATAGGTCCGGCTGTGCATGACGTTGTAGCCGTCAGGAATGTCACCGTCATAACCAGGGGGCAGGATCAGGTATTTGGCACCCTTGCCATCATCCCAGCCGTCCACACCAATGTCGCGCTCCTCAAGCGGGCGCTGCCAGGCATCGACGATGGTGCCATACATATGCGCACGCTCGGTTGCAGGTGGAACCTCGACAACCATTGGGCCGTCGCGCACATCAATGGCACCCTGCAAATAAGGTGTCTGTGTTTGCAACGCGACCAGATGGATATCGGAATTCATCGGTCTGGTGTTGATGACCACATCATTCGCCTTGCCGCCAAGGTCACGCTCTATCGCCTCGCGTGTGGCGAAACTGTCGGTTGCAGGCAATGCCCAAAGCGCGACCTCAAAAGCGCGGTGATAGAACAATTGTTCGTCAAAGCCGGGATCATCCGGCCCTATCTGCGCCTGCACCCCAGAGACCAGAACGCTAACAGACATCACACCAGCGGCCAGCAATTTCCTAAGCATTTTGATCATTTTAGCTTCTTTCCGTTGTTCTTAAAACTGTGACATTGGGGTGAAGGTAATCAGTCGGCGAACGGCATCACTATCTTCAAAATCATCGGCCCCGGCCATGAACACGCGGACCATAGCCTGAGCCTTGGGTGTGTTAATCTCGAACCTTTTGACCCCGTCCGGCAGTTCGCCATTCCAATCGGGGCTCACTACGGCGTATACTCCCGCCCCATTTCCGGTCACCCTTGTGCCGATGTATCCGGTGTTCAGGTTGCGTATGTCGGTGAAGGAGATCGAATAATACCGGTCACCAAAATCGGGCACTGACACAATCATCGGCTCGTCTGACACATCCAGCCAGATCACCGAATACAGCATGTCGGCCATCGGCGCGGTGACGCCAATCTGCGCTACATCCATGTCTGCGGTGTACGCGCCGGCACTATGGGCCAACTGGTTGACCGGTGCGCGGATGGTTTGTTCGTCGATTGCGCTCACCGATGTGGCGGTCTTCATCGAGGCGTTCAGGATCGTTTCCGGCATCGTGGCGATCCTCCAATACCCTATGCCGAAACCCGAAATGACTGCCGAAACAAGGAAAACAACTATAAAACGTCCCATGATCACCCTCCATTCCCGACAAGTTGCAGAGGCGGTGGAGCATAACTACCGTCAAGAATTGATTCTTGCGGCTCGTACACCCGGAACACTAATAAGAACGCGCCGTCCGGTGCAGGCAACCAGTTGGCGGTTTTGTCTCCATCGGGCTGTTCATGCTGGATCAGGATTTCCATTGACCCGTCGTCGCCCAGCATGAAGCCTTCGGTCCGGTTACTGATGACCGACCGGTCAATTGGGTTCTTGACGAGGTTATAGGGCAGTTCGCCATAATATATGGTTAGCGACCAGAACGCATTCGTGGGGGGATAGTCGTTGGCCCCAATGGTCAATGCGTAAGCCCGGTTTCCACTCGTGTCCCCTGTCTCTTTGTAATAAACGGCCTCTTCGGCGACATTGGCCACCATCACGTGTTTGGCAAATGCTGCCGCTGCCAGCGTAGGCGGCTCGGCGATGGCGTAATCAAGGGCGTAGGTCCAGCCGTTCTTTTCCACCCCGCTATTGGCAAAGTACCGAGTGGCCAGGCTGTCAGCCCCGACATAGCCGCCGAGCCCTCCGACAATGAGGCCCAGCACAACTGCGATGATTTTCACGAGTCTCTCCTAATTCATTTTGACAAAGTCGGTCAGTTGCCAGCTCTTGTCAAAAAATGCCTCGGCCGGGCTATAAAAGCGGAACCAGACCCACCAGCCGCGACCCGGAACGGTTTCAACCCAGTTGTTTTCGTAGCCAACTGGCGCTGTAGGTCCAAAGTAGAGATCGACCGAACCGTCCTCGTTGTAGCGAAGATCATCATAGGAACTGAGAGCGGCATTGTTGCTTGGGGTCAGAACCTGTGAGCGGGTTTCAAAATCATAGAGCGTGATCGACCAGAACAATTCGGCGGGGGGATCTGCCGGAACATTCAGCTTGTAGGTGTTGCTCCCGTCAAGCCACGCCCCAGTCGCATCCCGCGCGGATCGCAGATATTGTGAGCCAGCTCCAATTCTTCTCTCTTTCATGGCAGGCTGCGCCAATGAGGCCTGAAAGTAATAATTTGTCCGCGCCTCAAGATTGCGCCAGAATCTTTCCTGAAGCGTCGGATCAAGTTCAAGTACCCATTCCCAGCGGGTTCCCGGATAATAAATGATATCCTCAAATCGTGGCGCATAGCTGATTGTCTGCGCCATGATCCAGCCGAAATGAGCTGCGTCATACAGGATTTGTTTCTGCCGTTCATCGGGGGTAAAATCCTGCCCCGGTGCGATGCCAAGAGGCTCAAGTAATGAGATCATCAAAGACGCATCCTGATCGGCCTCGGGGTCAACGAAATTCARCACTTCAGAGACGCGTTCCCAATAGGATAATGGATCCATAGGTGAGATCGTGTCCATACTGACACCGCTTGCCATATGAACCGTCAGTTCAGGTGGATTATTGAATTCGCTCAACGGGTAAACCTTGGAATCCGTTACTGTTTTCACCGCGCCCTCGACATCGCCTTCGATGACAAGACCACGGGCGAAAAGCACAGCGACGCTGGTACGTGAGCGCAGCAGGGTATAGCCCTCTGGTATATTCGGTTCACTGGGATAGTCTGCCGAAACAACCACAAATTTGGCCCCCCTGGCATCAATTCCGGCAAGCGGCACTTGCCACAGATCAAGAACAGACCCAAGGAACGGCGATGGCGGCACCTCAATGACAATCGGGCCATTTTCTTTCAGATCAACAAAAACGAGACCATAGACCGTTGTATCGTTACCGGTCAGAACAATACCTTGGGGATCAAGGAAGTTCTCCCACATCACCAGGTCGCCCATTTCCACCCCACCAAGGGCATCTCGCGGACCCGCAAACATTGAATAAAAACTGACAAGATTGTCGGAAATCTGATGCGCCAGCACCGCACGCTGATAGTCCATCTCGTCATAAACGCGGCTGATGGTTTCATCGGTCGGAAATCCGGCAGTGTAATCAAGCCCGCCCATCCGGGTCTCGACCCGGTTCAAAACGGTTTCCYGGCAAGCGGTTTCGGCCAAGCACTCCGCTGTCGTCGAACCGGAATATTCGGCGGSGAATGTGRAGCTGGCGGCGAAAAAAAGAGCGACCCCAAAAGTCACTCTGCTAACGATTGATTGCATATCTTATTCTCTATACTGATGATCCAAGGTTATGACCAGTAACAGATGACGGCAGCGATGCAAAGAGCGGCGAGGAAGTTTTTGGCGTAGGGGTCATATTTGGTTGCGATGCGGCGTAATATCAACAATCAGGTGAGCCAAACCCTCTCTTAAATCAGACAGCCTTCAGTCTCAAATACCCTGAACACGAACASTTGTACTGCTTCCCGAAAACGGGACCGTTTGTGCTGAAATTTTCCATACTTTTTAAAGCAGGCGCAATCGGCAATTGTATTTGCTAAGCCTATAATCCAAAGCTCACCTGGATTTGCCCCCAAGTTCCTGAGAAGCGGCGGCGCACTCCAAACTCATGCATAAATTTCCCAACCACTTTCACTGGAGTGCCACCAATGATTGGCACCCACATGAATGCCGGGCCGACACCAAAAGCCTCGCCTTTGAAATCGCCCAAAATAGCGCCCGACCCACTGTCACCCGTCAATTGTTGATAGACATATCCGTGTACACCAAGCGCGAATGTTGGGGAGAAGAACTGATTGAGCATCCAGTCCATATGATACTCGGTACCGGTACGGTAATTTGTGTCTGAGTTTTCAGTATTGATCATAATGCCCTGCACCACGGAGATTTCGAACCCCATGGCCGGATCAAGCCAAGTGGCGGCTAGCACCGTATCGAAACTGAAATAGTTGCGCCCCAGATTCAAAACACGACTCGTTGTATAGGRTCCTGTCGGTAAGATAATTACTTCATACAAATTCAGGTGAAAATTATYGYTCAATGTCCAGAATAAAGAAAACGGTATGATGCCCAAGTCGCCCACAGCGGACCGGTCGACGCTGCGTGTAGTCGCGCCCACACCTGCCAATGCCAACGTTCCAGAYAGATCCGCATGTAAAAATGGTACAGTCACACCAGCGGCATATTGAGCACCAAGTATGCGGTATTCAGGCACCCATAATGCAGTGAGCATATCTAAGCTGATTTCCGTTTCGAGTGCTAGGCTGACAGCACCGGACAATGCACTCGTTGCAGCACTGGCATTATAGTAGAAAAAATCATTCTGAAGGTAGAAACCTGGAGGGGGCGCGATCGCTACGCCGAAATTTCCATAAGCACCAGGTACATAGTTGCTCGCACCGCCTTCACCCGCATGAGCGTCGGAAATCTTCGCATCAAAAAACAAGACGGAGACAAGCAGCGCAAAACAAGAAGCTGCAATAATTTTCAAATTCGACTTCCGTCCAAGTATCGATTTTCCAAGGGTCATTTTTAGTTTCCTGAAATTATAGGTTCTCTTTCATGCGTACACACCGTATGCTGTGTCTTTGCCGGATGCTAGGCTAATTTTCTAGTACACTGGCTAGCACACTGGATTGAAGGTAGATACTAAAATTAACCCGATACAAGATGCAAATATCAGAGAAGGACTGGAAGTAGAATGTATAGCATGTTTCAGAAATTAGGCATGGTCGCTATTTTAAGCGTCCTGCTCTTAGGCCTCTCGATCACCGTATCGGGTAAGGCATTCGCCTCCGGCATAAATCTCAATGCCAAGACCGCCGATCCAGTTACTGAAGCATCTGCGGATAATGGACTGTTGCAATATATAAGAGGTGGCCGCCGCGGCGGTACCGGGAACGTTAATCGTAGCAGCGGCAATCGAAATCAAAATGTAAACCGCAATACAAATCAAAATGTAAACCGCAATACAAATCAAAATGTAAACCGCAATGTAAATCGMAATGTAAAYCGMAATGTAAAYCGCAATGTGAATGTACATATAACGCATCGTAGCTATGGATGGAGAGGCGCTAGATGGGGCGCAGTTGCCTTTGGCGTCGTGATGGGAACAGCAATCATTGTGGCCGCCAATACACCACCACCTGCTCCTAATCCCTCACTTTGCTGGACGTGGTCAAATTCTGCTTTGACACAAGGATATTGGTATTATTGTTCCGGCCCTTGATAGGTACGGATGTAAAATCTGTCGAAATTTGGGGGGCTTTCAAACACCGAGAAACGAATGGACGTGATTTTCACAGTCGAATATTTCGGTTGGTAAAGCCTTGGATATGTCCTGTCTCATACGTCAAGGACAGTTTGAAACCCAGCCCAATAGTGCAAGAAACAAGCCTTCGTCGACATTGTCGGTGGTCTGATTTGATACCTCTGGAAGGGGAATAATAGTGACTATAAAAACATTTAAACRYYTSGCCCAAACCTTTTTCTTTGGGTTTGYKYTGACGTTAAYGCCACTCACYTCAGGTTCTGCRCAAGAATCAATTGTAGATTTAGTGCTTAATAGCTGTGACACCGAGCTGGTTGATTATTGTAGCAATGTAACACCAGGCAGAGGCCGGATCGTAGCTTGTCTTTATGCTCATAACGACAAGCTTTCCGAACAATGCTCTCTAGCGATTGAAATAGGGGTAGTTCAGCTCAATATGATTTTGTCAGCCGTCAGCTATGTTGTTRACGAGTGCCAAGATGATCTCGATTATTTCTGTGGCGATGTGGAAATTGGYRGYGGACARATGTATCAATGYATGTCKAACAACAGAKCYGAACTTGAACCAACGTGCAAGGCGGCTTTTGAGCAAGCTGAAGAAGATCTGCAATAATCATTTTGGTAATATGAAAAAATACCAACAAACTGCCGCCATTTGCTACTGGAAATTGTTTCCCGCCAGCGCCGATGGAATTGATTAGGCTATTTGCTTAAGGGAGAGTTTTTGGCTCATCGTTACCCAAAGAGGGATTGATGATGAGAACGAGAACAGGGCCGAATGGATTGGAAATTCAAATGACAACGCGACTTATGTGTTTTCGGAACCACTCGACATCGAGGGTTGGTTCTCGCGATTCCATGTGTAAGCTCCAGTATTTGCATTTGTTGCGACTGGTTTTTGTACATTCTTTCATATTGACAGCAACATGTTTTGGCTTCTCAGGAATAACCCACGCCGACGAAGCTGCGGATGCGGCGAAACAGCTCTCTAATCCATTGGCCGCTCTGATATCCGTCCCATTTCAGTTTAATTATAATCAAGGATACGGGACTGCAAACGGAGACCAGGTCCTTCTCAATATTCAACCTGTTATACCCATATCTTTGAACGAAGAATGGAATTTGATTTCCCGCACAATCCTGCCGATTGTCTATCAAAACAACGTCGCGGGATTATCCGGCGATCAATTCGGGCTCGGGAATATATCACAGTCGCTCTGGTTGTCTCCTTCTAGACCAACCTCATCCGGGTTGACTTGGGGGATTGGATCTATCCTTGTTTTACCGACACGAACCGACCCACTTCTGGGGCCAAACGTTTGGGGTTCCGGGCCTACGGCTGTTGCTTTGGTTCAGAAGGGACCATGGACAATTGGCGGATTGGTTAATCACGTTTGGTCGTTTGGCAGCAACACAATCAATTCGACGTTTTTGCAACCCTTTATGAGCTATACGACGCCCACTGCCTGGACATACGGATTGAATACCGAGTCAACATACAATTGGACCACCAATCAATGGTCAGTGCCAATCAATGGGTCGATTTCAAAACTTGTCAATATCGATGGGCAACTCGTTTCACTCTCAGGCGGTGTTCGCTATTACGCCGTCAGCACGACAGGTGGCCCATCTGGGTGGGGCGCACGTCTGGGGACGACATTTCTGTTTCCAACAAAGTGACGTATAATTGTCCGTCGTCAGGGTTTTTGGGAGCGACACCAACACCTTCACGATGCCATGGCATGATTACCTCGGCGTCGTCCATATTCTCAATGGTAGTGATGATTGTGTCAGTATGTTCGTGTTCAGGGTATTTGCGACTGAAGGCTGTCTGATTTAAGAGAGGGTTTGGCTCACCTGATTGTTGATATTATGCGGTGGTTTTGCGGTATTGCAAGCGCCGGGTTTCAATGGTCTTTCGTTTGATCCTTTCTCTTCGGTTTAAGATTGCCTGCCCACGTCCGAAGTAGACGTCGGCAGGCGTGAGGTTTTTCAGGCTCTCGTGGTACCTGCGGTGATTGTAATGCTCAATGAAGGCCTCGATCTGCTGCGTTAAATCGCCTGGCAAGAAGTAATTCTCCAAAAAGATGCGGTTTTTCAGGACTTGATGCCCGGTTGGGACCAGAGCGCTTGTCTTCCAGTCCCAATTTCCCAAACCTCTTTCAAATCCCGCGCTTCACGACGCAGGCTCTGCACTTCGCCTGTATTGGCCGCCCCGGGCTGTATCGCCAGCCAGACGCTTCTTGCCAGCCTCCAGGAACTTTTCGACCAGCTCTGTAATGCTGGCTTTGCGCAATCCCGTCCTGGCGACAAAGCTCGGCAATACTGTCCTCGCCGCGCAAACCGGCAAGGACGATCCTGATCTTGTCTTCAGATGAATACCACTTGCGCGTTTTGCGCCGGATTTCTTTCACCGTGCGATCAGCCGCATCAATATGACGTTCGGGGGTATGTCTCATTCTTCACTCCTGAGTGGTGAAGATGAGCCAAATTCTCTCCCTTAAGCAATCAGCCTAATCAGTTCCATCAGCGCTCACGGGAAACATTACTCGAACGCGAAAGGATCAAACGAAACACATTCAAACAGCGGCGTTTGCAATACCGCAAAACCACCGCATAATATCAACAATCAGGTGAGCCAATATCTCGCTTAAGCTAAGCTGCAATCAGGCCCAAAAAGCCTGACGACGGAAAATCCTGCCTAACTTAACCGTGTTTTTCATGTTGCTAGTCCTTTTTTACTATTTTTAAGCGCGGCTTGATTTTCGAAGCCGCCGGAGTCAACCCAAACACATCGCCATTTTTGATAACTTCAGAGCGTATTGCTTCCGTCCTCACAATGCACTTTTCAGCCATTTTGCGATCCGTGTGCATGGGGTTGCACCTCCTGCCGTTTATTTGCGTTTCTATTTTCCTGCCGGAGTTATTTCGACAAGCATAAGCCACCTGACTAATTTCTTTGGTTGCAATATTGCGCCAGCCATGGGGTAAATTTGACTTGGTGCGCATCTCTGCTTCGGCCATTTTATGCAGCACCTGTTCTGGCACAAAATACCCGTCCATCTCAGCCATCGCGTCGTGCAGTAACCGGTCAAGTGGTGACTTGTTTAGCTCACTCATTTCTTCTTTAGCTACTGTCGACAACGGTACGGCATACGGATCGTACGACGCTAAATCTGTCGCTTCCAACCATTGCGAGAACGCTGCAATGTTAGCCTTTTTACCGAGCCATTCGTTTATGTAATTCCAGAACTCCGGGTCGCGCACACACCCGTTAGTGAGCACCGCGAAGCGCCGGTCGCCTTCCGGCAATGGTATGGCGTCGCTGTGGTTCGTCATGACCATGGACGTCATGGACGACACCGCGTTAACCGACCCTTCACCTTTAATTACGTAGTTGCGCTCAGTTGGTCGCGGCTCGACCATCTCTTTCAAATGCTCGTAAACAGCGTGCTTGGTTTTGTATGTGGACATGTCACCCGTCGCCGAACTCTCGTTGACGATAGCGAACAGCGCGTTCAAGCCCCACTCCGTGAACTGCGACTGGGTGTTCAACCCGGCGAATATCTTGAAGGGCACGTTGACCACGTATCTGTTACCAAACAACAGCTTCAGGAAGTAGGCAAAAGTGCCGCGTCCTGTACCCATGTCGCGAGCCACCATAATGACAGCCGGGCCGGGCACGTGTGGGTGCTTCCACTTGTATGCCAGCCATTGCCGGAACCATGCCCGTTCTCGGGCGTCCGGGACCAGCTGTTCAATCAGGGTGATACCACCGTCAGCGTCGCCACCGTCGGCGGCACCAAGGTTAGGTGGGCGGTAGGTGTTCAACCACACACGTCCATGCTCTTCGAAGACCGGG
>JAESRU010000140.1 GCA_016764455.1 Hyphomicrobiales bacterium
GGCGTTGCTAGTGATGATCGTTCTCTATGCAGGGACTGTCGTCACGATCGCAGATTTACTGCCGGCCGAAATTCCGGTCTTGATCCAACTGGTCTTTTTCGCAGTGTCCGGCATTGGCTGGATTTGGCCCGCCAAATGGATCATAAATTGGTCACGGCGCTAATCAGGCAATATCCAGATGTCGCATCCGGTTCTTTAGCGAAAACGCCGTCCCGCCARGAAATACATCCAAATAGCGCAATGATTGGTAATTGCCGTTGAGGGAAATTCGCGGCAATGCGGTCATGTGATCGGCATATTCCTTATGGATCACGCCTTTGCGTGTGGTGACCGCCGTTAAAAATCCAACTTCCTTGGCAATTTCAAAATCACGTGGTCCAGCTGAACCAGGATCGCCGTAGGGAAAACTGAAATGTTTTGGCCGTTCGCCGATATAGGACGAAATAATCTCGGCGCTGGTTATCATTTCAGCCTTGGCATCCGCTGCCGATAATTTTGCAATCGCAAAATGATTGACCGTATGAGCGCCTATCGTCACYAGCGGATCACGCGCCAATTTATGTATTTCATCCCAGCTCATGATCATTTTCTCGCACATCGCGACAAGATCAACGTCATACCGGGCACAAAGGTCACGGATAACCTGGCGTTGTTCCTTTTGCGGTAAATTCCGCATCCACCAATATATTTTACCCCAAACCTCATGCTTTTCAGCCAATGTTCGGCAAGATAAATGATGCTGTTCGCTATCCATACGAACGCCAATATAGTCGCATTTGGATATAATTTCTTCGAGCGCCAACCACCACAATTCCCCAACCCGATCAGGATAACTTGTCGCAACATAGATCGCGAAAGGCGCGTCGTTGCGGCGTAAAATCGGATAGGCAATTTCAAGATTATCGCGATAGCCGTCGTCAAATGTCAGGCAGACAAACGGTTTTTGCGCGTCAGGCGCAACAATCCGGCGGTGGGCCTCATCCAGCGATACGATGTCGTATCCCTTGCGGCGCACCATTTTGATGACCCGGGCCAGAAACTCCGGTGTAATTTCAAGGATATTATTGGGAGCAAATCGTGCTTTTTTCTTGGGCACCACATGGTGCATGGTCAAAATGGCGCCAATCCCGCGACAAAATGGCCGCATGGCCATATGCCCGCCAGAAAAATAGATCGCGTCCAGGCCTGCTTTTATCAAAGTCGTTTTCACGTGGGCACCACAATCTCTATATTTGATTTTACGAATATCATTCTGCCAATACTTTTTTGACAATTCGTTGCCATAATCATTTTTCTAGCTATTTTTGACAATAATCGAGATTTTCTGTCCCATGCCCACCGCGTTTCTTGACACCATGGCATCCAAAACAGACCATTCAGAGACAATCACATTGCCCGATGCAGCGACCATCGAAGATCTGCGCGTGGAAATCAGTATTTTCCAGACTTTTGATGACGTCGAACAGATCTGGCGTGAAYTTGAAAAWCAGACKGCAATTTCTTGTTATCAAAAATTYGATTTCGTTGATTCCTGGTTCAAAAATCTGGGAGTGAACCATGGTTTGAAACCATTCATAATTTCCGGCAAAAACGAGAAAGGCGAAACCGCCTTCATCTGGCCATTTGTACTCAAAACCAATAAATTGGGCACCTACCTGACATGGCCTGGTGAAAAACACGCCAATTACAATATGGGGATGAACCGCCTGGATTGGGCACCGTCCCTAAATCGGCGCGTCATTCTGGATACTTTCAGAAAAGCTCGCAAAAYTTTACCGTTCGACGGCGTCCACCTTCATAACCAACCTGAAACCTGGAATGGCAGACCAAATCCCTTCCTCACGATCAAGAGAAACCCCTCCCCCAGCTTTGGCTATTGGGCTGATTTTTCTGATGGGTTCGATACATATATCAACGCTATAAAAAGCAAACGCGCCCGCAAAAGAATTCGCTGGCAGCAACGTGGATTGTCTGAAATGGGCAACCTGACATTCGAGCGCGCAGCGACCAATGAAGATGTCGATCGGTTTCTCAAAAGACATTTCGAAATGCGCGAAACGCGATTCAAGTCATTAGGCAAGTATGACGCATTGTCTGAAGCCGGCGTCAGGGAATTCTTTACCGATTTATCATCCCGCGCACCAACCGCCGCTCAACCGCCATTGGAGCTTCATGCCCTGTTGATTGACGGTGAGATTATGTCAATTTACAGCGGTGCCGTTAGTGGTGACCGCTTCTCTGCCTCTTTCAACTCAATCGATATCGGACCTGCGAGCCGRTACAGCGTCGGTGACACYTTGCTGCATCACATGATCCAGGATTGCGCCAAACGTGGCCTCAAATCATTTGATCTGGGAATAGGTGAAGCCAGTTACAAACAACAATGGTGTAACAAGACCGACATCATGTTTGACACATATCTTGGCTTCACAGTCTGGGGGAAAATCTGTGGCACTGCCGCCAGCCTTTCCCAACGCCTGAAGCGTATGGTGAAACAGCARCCCTATTTATCGAGGTTTGCCCTTTGGCTTCAGTCCGTCAAGAACGGGTAATTTCGATGCAAAACCGCCAGTTTATGCAGTAGCGGCCAGGCTTCCATGATCAAGYTGCTCAACATCCAATTCAGTAATAATGGATGAAGTTTCAATCATTTCGATTGGCTGGCGACCATTATTGGTCAACACGTCTTGCGTGCGTTCAACCATTTTTTGACCACCTGGCAACGTATCTGGGACAATGACTGCGCTGTCACAACAAGACGCCAATATCTGGGCTTCAGACGCCAATAATGCAGGCGGACCGTCAATCACAATATGATTATAGGTTCCTTCAAGCGCATCAAGGATTTGCTCCAAACGGTCATGTCGGATCATCCGTACTGGATCAAGTACGTGTGACCCTCCGGCAATGATGTGAACTCTGGAAAGCGGATCACGCTGCAGTACATGAACGAAATCGTGGGTTTCAGTCAGAAGATCAGAAAAACCTGGTGCCCCGGCAAGTCCGGTTTGAATTGCCAATCGTGACGCCCGCATATTGCCGTCAATCAGTACAACTTTGTGTCCGTCCAAAGCCAAACCGCGCGCAATATTGAGTGCTGAAAAATTATCCGGGCTCTGGCGTTGTGGCGCGCAGACAAATGTACGCGTGGCTTCGCCCGGGCTAATTCGCCTGTAGATGGCCCCGATCACATCCTGCACAGCATTCGATACAGTGATTGAACCATCAGCATCGGTTGAAGCTGGAACAAAATTTACGGCATCGTTCACTCTTGGTGCCGTTTCTGCAACAGGCCGAATATCCAGATTTTCAGGAACAGGAAGCCTTGAATTTGACTGATTTCCATTCAAAGAAGCGCCAACTTTCAYAAGTTCGATAGAAAAAATGAGTGCCATGGCAAGAAATGCGGTGCCAAGCGATGTCATCGCCAAAATAGGAATTCTGCGCGGGAATGAAGGGTTTGATGAAACGGCAGCCCTCGAAATTATGCGCGCCTGCACAGGCAAAGCTTCAAGTTGGGATTGTGCCGTCGCTTCACGATATCTGGCAAGAAACGATTCAAGCAAAACCCGCTGTGCCGTCGCCTCACGCTCTAGCGCACGTAGTGCAACAGCGTTTCCGTCAGAACGACCGGCATCCTGCCTCAGTGAATTCAAATTCGCCCGCAATGCATTTTCACGTGCACCGGCAATATCGGCTTCGTTTTCAAGCGCCTGAACAACTTTTTGTCCCTCAATGCGAATTTGCTTTCCCAAATCAGTAAGTTCAGCATCCAACTGCATGATCCGCGGATGGGAGGGCAGCAAAGTTGTAGAAAGCTCCGCTATCCGACGTCGCAATATTACTTCCTGCTCCTGAAGGCGCTGTATTAGCGGAGAATTCAAGACATCAGACGCAGAGCCCAATGCGCCGCCTGACGCCAGCATCTCTCTTACTATCTGAGCTCTGGCTTGGGATTCTGCCCTGGAAGTACGCGCCAGGATTAACTGGCTGTTCAATTCCGATAATTGCTGGCTTGAGAGAGTTGCATTATTTGCACCCCGCAAAAGGCCGTGTTCGCTGCGATAACTGGCAGCCATCGCCTCTGCCGTCTCAACCTTTCCGCGCAACTGATCGATCTGCTCCTCAAGCCACAATGCTGCTTCGTTTGTGGATTGCCGCCGCGCTTCTCGTAGAGACGCTAGATAATTGTCAACAACACCATTGGCAATTTCAGCTGCCAATTCAGGGTCAGATGAAGAAAAGGCCACCTCGATAACACGAGATTCGTCAACTCTTGCAACAGCGAGACGGGAAAAATATTTGCCAATGACCTTTTCTTCGTTTGTCTGCTCGCCAGGGCTACTCGCCAGTCCGACCAAAATCATCATTTGCCGAATAAAACTGGGGTTTCGACCACTCGGTTGAAATTCAGGAACATCGGCCAGGCCAAATCGAAGCGTAACGCCGCGCGCCAGATCGCGCGACAACAATAATTGTTCGTGGCTACCAATCGCCAAACTATCCGGATTAGCGATTGAATTATTTTCCTGATTGGGTCTGGAAAATGGAGCCTGCGGCGTATCAACAAGAATACTCGCCGAGGAGGTGTATCGGGATTCTGTATTAGCAAGGACCAGCAGCGTCCCAAAAAAGACCAATAACACAGGAACGATCACAACCATCTTCCGCCGCCACGCCGCGCTTGCAAGCGAGATCAACGACAAGCCATCGTTACCAATACCCTGATTTTGTAATTCCGCCTCATGATAAGGGGGCATAGCTGCGTGTGTGTTCATGTACCAACCTGATTCTGCTTCCTGAACCAAGTACATACTTTTGCGGTAACTAACTGGTTAACAGAATTATTTCTATTGCCCAGYGACAGAAATTATTAACCAAGACCGTGTCATATTGCTTTCGAACCACCGAAACTAGAAAACACGGCGATTCTTATGAGTATGCGTATTTTGTTGATTATCACCCTCGCGGGTGCCCTGCTGGCTGGTTGCGCTTCGACGCAGGAACCGTCTCAAGCATTTCGAGACAGCCTGGTAAGTGCCTACCATTTGGATAGTGGCGACCAGCTTCGTGTCGTTATTTTTGGACAARCAGACCTTTCCAACACTTATTCAGTTGATGGCGGTGGCAAAGTTGCCTTTCCATTAATTGGTGCAATCCAAGCACGCGGCCTGACACTGCGCCAGTTTGAAACTCAATTGAGTGCGCAGCTTGGTGAGCGGTATTTGCGGAATCCAGATGTTTCCGTTGAGGTTGCGGAATATCGCCCCTTCTTCATTTTGGGCGAAGTGCAAAACCCTGGTCAATATCCATACATTACCGGGATGACAGTACAGACCGCGGCTGCCATTGCTGGTGGCTTCACGCCCCGCGCCCAGCAGCGATCGGCTGTTATCAACCGCCAGGTAACCGGACACATCATATCCAGCGAAGTTGCGCCCAATCATCCGGTTCGCCCCGGCGATACCATCACAATCAGCGAACGCTTTTTTTAGTCCAGGAACCAATGCCAAATGGCTGGCCTAAAAATTATGCAATGCCTGCGCGCCCCCGTTGGGGGATTGTTTCGCCATGTCTGTGATCTGACAGAGATGCTCGTCGAAGCCGGTCATGACGTAGGTATCGTTTGCGACGCAGGAACCGGTGGCAAAAATGCGGACCAGGTGTTTGAACACCTGGCACCCAAATGCAGCCTGGGCATCCATCGCCTATCGATGGGTCGCATGCCGGGATTRGCGGATTTTTCAGCTACCARGTCTATCGCACAGCTCACACGCGATCGRGACGTAGACATAATGCACGGGCATGGGGCCAAAGGAGGCGCGTATGTGCGCCTGGCAAAGTTACCCCGATCCGACACAAAACGCTTCTACACCCCCCATGGCGGAAGTTTGCACTATTCCCGAACATCACCCATTGGGGCAATTTTTTTGGCTCTGGAACGGTTTCTAATGTCGCGCTCTGACGGTATTATTTTTGAAAGCGAATATGCTCAATCCGTTTTTGAAACCCGTATCGGTACGCTCACCTGCGGCTCAAAAATTATCCATAACGGGGTTCGTGAAAATGAATTTGAACCCATTCAAACAATTGATAATCCGAATGACTTTGTCTTTGTTGGTGAATTGCGAGACCTAAAAGGTGTTGCCATTTTGCTAGAAGCGATTCAACTTTTGCATGGTGCCGGAAACAAAATCACTGCCACAATCGTCGGGGCTGGTCCGGATCGTGAAAAATTCCTTCAACTGGCAAAAGACTTGAATATTGAAACTGAACTATCATTTCCAGGMGCTATGCCTGCGCGTGAAGCTTTCGGGCTTGGTCGCATTCTGGTCGTGCCATCGTTGCACGAATCCCTTCCCTACATAATTTTGGAAGCAGGCGCGGCCGGCATCCCGGTCATTGCAACCGATGTGGGCGGAATTCCGGAAATCTTTGGCCCCCTGAAGGACAATCTCGTTAAATCTGGCGACGCTGCAAAACTTGCAGCCCAGATGAAGCGCTACCTGGGCTCACCCGGCCATTGCAAAAAAACGCAATTGCAATTGAATGCCCGGATCAGGGAAAAATTTTCAGCAAATCATATGGCCGCGCAAATTCTTGAATTTTACAAAAAATCCTGACCCATTTTCAAATTTGGAAACAGCTTAAAAAAAATTCCCAAAAATAGTTTTATTAAGAGAATTTATATGGATTTTTTGTAATTTCTGGACGTGTTGTTTTGAGTATGAGTTACAATGGTTCAGTTTGAAAACAGTAACGGAAGTACAGCCGGCCGCATTCTTGCAGCCAGCATATCTGACGCAGAACAGTTTTCCGGGGGAATTGCCCCAAAAACCAGGCCTCACCTAAGTAAACTGGCTCGAAAAATTGCTGACGAGCAAGTGGTCGATGCGATTTCACCGGTCATCCTGACCGGGTTGGTACGGATCACCGAATTCATTCTGATTTTTGCCATCGGGATGGGCGTATATTTTGCCTACGTATTCCAGAATGACCTGACCAGTATCTGGATATATCTGATACTGGCCTCAGCGACCTCGACCGGGTCGTTGATCATTTTTCAGGTATTCGATCTCTACAACCTTCAATCTTTACGCCGATATCTTGCGCAAGCAGGACGTCTGGGAGCCGCATGGACCATAACCATAGCGCTCACGGTTGCAGGCGTCTTTCTCCTGAAAATGGGTGATAATTTTTCGCGTGTATGGTTGGTGTCCTGGTACATAACCGGGTTACTGATTTTAATGGCTGGCCGCATGACAATCGCTGCCATTATCAGGTATTGGACCAGACAGGGCCGCCTGGAGCGCCGTGCAGTGATTGTCGGTGGCGGTGAAAATGGCGCCGACCTGATTTCTGCGCTGGAAAGTGCAAAAGACAGCGACATTCGTATTTGCGGTGTTTTTGATGATCGCTCCGACGACCGTTCGCCCGCGATTGTTGCCGGTTACCCCAAATTGGGGACAGTCAGTGAATTGGTCGAATTTGGGCGCCAAACACGGATCGACCTCTTGATCGTTTCAATTCCGATCCGTGCTGAAAACCGGGTTCTCGAATTGCTGAAGAAACTCTGGGTGTTGCCCGTAGATATTCGCCTCTCGGCACACACCAACAAATTGAGATTTCGGCCAAGGTCCTATTCCTATATCGGCAATGTCCCGTTTCTCGATGTCTTCGACAAACCGTTAGCTGACTGGGATTTTGTCATGAAATCCCTGTTTGACCGCGTGATCGGTGCTTTGATGCTGATCACTCTGGCGCCTGTCATGGCAGCCGTGGCAATTGCGGTAAGAATGGAATCCAAAGGCCCTGCCCTGTTCCGCCAAAAGCGCTACGGGTTCAACAACGAACTGATCGAAATCTACAAATTCCGCTCGATGTATGTGGAACAGTCTGATGCGTCCGCATCAAAATTGGTGACCAAGAATGATTCCCGCGTCACCAAAGTTGGTCGCTTCATACGCAAAACCAGCCTCGACGAATTACCACAACTCTTCAATGTCGTATTCCACGGAAATTTGTCTTTGATCGGCCCACGCCCCCATGCGGTGCATGCGAAAGCCAAAAACCATCTTTACGACAACGTGGTCGACGGGTATTTCGCTCGCCACAGAGTCAAACCAGGTATCACTGGATGGGCTCAGGTTAATGGCTGGCGCGGTGAAACTGATACCGACGAAAAGATCCAGCGCAGGGTCGAGCATGACCTTTATTACATTGAAAATTGGTCATTGCTGTTTGATTTCCAAATCCTGTTCATGACCCCGTTTTCACTTCTGAATACTGAAAACGCATATTAGGTCGCCCAAAAAATGAACTACCTCCAACCATCAATTTCGCATCCCGGATTTCAGTTCACCGGCCAAACAACCAATAGGCTTGGTCATGCGATGATGTGGCTAACCATGGCAATGAGCGGGTTTGTTCTCTTTGAACCCGCCCCCTACGATATTTTGATGCTGGGAACGATCGCGGTGTTTTTCTTGACCGGTATGAACATTTCCTGGCGATTGATCCCGCTGATTAKCTTGCTGGCAAGTTATGTTGCGGGTGGTTTTTTTGCGTCCATCGTCCCGATCAATTTCATGCCCACAGGYGTCAAYGTYCTGATCACCGGCTATTTGATTCTGTCGGCGATTTTTATTGCGAGCTACATAGCGCAAGACCCGTGCAAAAATTTCGAACGGGTCATGAATGGCTGGACCGTTGCCGCCTCTTACGCCGCATTAAGCGCCATATTGGGTTATTTCAATCTAGTCGGGCCCTTATCAAAATTTTTTACAGTCTATGAGCGGGCAAAAGGCACTTTTGAAGATCCAAACGTGCTTGGCCCATTCCTGATCGCGCCGCTTCTGTATGGGATCTACAAACTGCTCCGCGGCAGCGCTAAAAGTTACCTGTGGGCCGTGCCGATAATCCTCCTGTTGTCGCTGGGCTTGCTATTGGCATTTTCGCGCGGTGCCTGGGGACACGCGGTTTTTTCCGGTGCAATATTTGGCTATTTCCTGTTCGTATCAGCCCGCGACTTACGCSAAAGATTGAAGTTGATAAGTTTCGGTTTTATGGGGATCGTCTTGATCGGCATACTCGGCATCTGGGCAATTTCGTTTGATTCTGTTGGCGACTTGTTTGAACGCCGCGCGGCAATTACCCAAAGCTATGATTCTGGCCCCGGTGGACGCTTTGCCCGCCACATCCTAGCCTTGGATTTAATCATGGATAACCCAGTAGGAATTGGCTCCCAAGGGTTTGAAAATGTGTTCCCGGAAGCGCCTCACAATGTCTATATCAATATCTTTGTTATCACCGGATGGATGGGAGGTGCCGTCTACCTGCTCGTCGTTCTGTGTACTATTTTTGTAGGCCTGAAACAGGTCTTTATCCCGGTTCCCTGGCAAAATTATTATGTAATCCTGTACGCCACCTATCTTGGCGTCGCCTTGGAAGGCATGGTGATCGACACCGACCATTGGCGCCATTACTTTTTATTGATGGGATTGGTTTGGGGCGGCGCAATTGCGCCAGGCGGCATCTTATCCAAACGACCGATCACAGCCCGACAACAGATGTCTGTGCCTTAATGCATATTTGGCCGTTGCCTTGCCAACATAAACTCGCTACATGATGCGGCTTGAAGAGGTACGGAGCGTGGCGCAGCCCGGTTAGCGCACCAGTCTGGGGGACTGGGGGTCGCAGGTTCAAATCCTGCCGCTCCGACCATCTCAAAAATCAATTCAGGATATGAAATTAACCGCCCAGGTCACTCGGCCTGAACAGTTTGCAGCAGGTCGCGCGCGGCCCGCATTTCCACCAGAACAGATCGCAACGCGCGTTTGGTCTCTGGGCTGATATTTACAGCCGGAGCCTTTCCCGCACCGCTTGGCGCTGCTATAGGCGCAGCTGGCGGGTCCACATAGACCGGGGTTTCGGGTACAGGTGCATCAGGCTCAGTTTCTTCAGCAACTACAGAATCCGCTGATACATGGCCTTCCTGCCAGCATTCAGCCACAAACCGGACACCATGCTCTCCAAGCACCTTCTGGGCGCCCTTGATGGTATAACCTTGGACATAAAGAAGATGACGAATGCCACGTAATAAATCCACTTCGCCCGGCCGATAATAGCGCCGTCCGCCGCCCCGCTTCATGGGYKWSACTTGRSRRAAYTTGGTTTCCCAAAATCGCAAAACATGTTGAGGAAGGTCAAGCTCTTGCGCAACCTCACTTATGGTGCGGAACGCTTCGGCGGATTTTTGTGTGGTCATACGAATCTCCGGTCTGTTTCCAAGAATACCGGATCAGARGGAAATTGCGGACAAAATRTTAYCTGYAMCTAAYCAGCGTTGATTTTGTCTTTCAACACATTGCTGGGTTTGAACACAAGCACTTTGCGCGGCGGGATAGGAACCTCTTCGCCGGTTTTTGGATTACGTCCAATTCGCTCATTTTTCTGCCTGACAATAAACGACCCGAACGATGACAATTTCACCGTTTCGCCGCGCTCCAGACATTTTGAAATTTCACTCAAAAAAGACTCAACCAATGCCGCAGATTCTGAACGGGACAGGCCAACTTCCTTGTAAACAGCCTCGCTGAGGTCTGCTCGTGTAATAGTATTCCCCCCCAATGCAACCTCCTCGCAAGAAAAACTGTTGCTTCAGAACAGCTTAGCCCCGTTGCAGCCTTCACGTCAACAATGCTTGAAAATTAGACTCTATTCGCTTCAGGCAGCGGGCTCACCAGCGCACCAAARCRCTCCCCCARGTAAAGCCACCACCCATSGCTTCGAGCAGYACAAGRTCGCCGCGTTTAATCTTYCCKTCGTCCAGCGCAACMCGCAAKGCCAAAGGAATTGAGGCSGCTGRYGTRTTGGCGTGACGGTCCACYGTCAAGATCACTTTATCCCAGGAAAGGTTCATTTTTCGGGCTGTTGCTTCAATAATTCGCCGGTTCGCCTGATGGGGAACAAACCAGTCAATATCTTCCGCTTTCAAGTTTGATGATTTCAACGCTTCGTCAATGACCTCAGCCAGAAACCCGACAGCCCGACGGAAAACTTCCTGACCTTCCATACGCAAATAGCCAACCGTTCCCGTAGAAGAAGGTCCGCCATCGACATATAATTTGTCATTATAATGCCCGTCTGAGCGCAAATGGGTGGAAATGATCCCTCGATCATCGGGCGTTCCCTCACCCTCACCCGCYTCAAGAACGACCGCGCCACCACCATCRCCGAATAATACGCATGTGGTGCGGTCATCCCAATCCAGGATACGGGAAAATGTTTCAGCGCCAATAACAAGCGCACGCTTGGCTTGCCCCAGGCGGATATGATTGTCAGCAACAGTTAGTGCAAATACAAAGCCTGAACACACAGCCTGAATGTCGTAAGCGACCCCATGCCTGATCCCGAGATTGGCCTGGACGGTGGTTGCAGTAGCGGGGAATGTCAGGTCCGGCGTCGATGTTGCCAGGACAATCAGATCAATATCCTGCGCGTCAATTCCAGCATCTGCCAAAGCTCGCTTCGCCGCAAAAGTCGCTATATCTGAGGTTGTTTCACCGTCAGCCGCAATATGGCGTTGGTGRATTCCGGTGCGCTGCCTGATCCATTCATCAGAGCTTTCTACTTTTTCAGCAAGCTCCGCATTGGTCAAAATACGTTCGGGTAAATAGGACCCGCATCCCATAACAATGGACCTGATGATACTCACTTATCTTATTTCTCGCCTTCCGGGCCAGGCTCAATTTCAGTATCTCCACTTGCGCGATGAAGTTTGAGATCAGCCGAAATATTGTCCAGCAAATTATTCGAAGTCATTTCGTAACCCAGAGCAACGGCCGCYGCAAAYCCTTCTGCGTCGGTTCCACCGTGACTTTTAATCACAATACCGTTCAAACCGAGAAAAACACCACCATTTGACTTGCGCGGATCCATTTTCTCGCGCAAGCGTGTAAAAGCTGACCGCGCCAATAAAAATCCGATACGGGACAACAGGGTCTGGCTCATGGCGCTGCGTAAATAAGCAGCAAATTGTTTGGCGGTTCCTTCAGCTGTTTTTAACGCTATGTTCCCGGAAAATCCTTCAGTTACAACTACATCAACGGTGCCCTTGCCGATGTCATCACCCTCAACAAAACCCTTATATTGCATCGGTATATTTGAACKTCGCAACATTTGATGCGCGATCCGCACCTCTTCAAGGCCTTTCACCTCTTCAACACCGATATTCAGCAATCCAACGCTGGGGCGTTCAATACCAAACAGAGCGCGCGCCATGGCTTCGCCCATAACTGCAAAATCCACGAGGCGCTCCGAATCCACACCAATTGTTGCACCCACATCGAGAACGATGGATTCACCCGGTATCGTTGGCCAGATAGCGGCAATCGCAGGTCTGGAAACATTTGGCATCATTTTCAGGGCAAACCGGGACATCGCCATCAATGCGCCCGTATTGCCGGCAGAAATTGCGAATCCTGCCCGCTTTTCAGCAACCTCTGCGAGGGCAACCCACATGCTGGATACGCGCCGTCCACGCCGCAATGCCTGGCTTGGTTTGTCATCCATTGCAACAGCTACATCTGTGTGAATGATTTTGGATTTCTTGGCCAGCTCAGGATAATTTACGAGGACCGCTGTAATTTGCGCCTCATCACCCACCAAGATAAATCTGGAATTTGGCAGTCTCTCCAACGCCAAAGCGCAACCGGGAATTGTGACGGCAGGACCTTCATCCCCCCCCATGGCATCCACTGAAATTGAAATTATATCTGACATTCAAGCTGGCCCGCGGCAAATCTCTGGTTGAGTATGACGGCATTCAGACATGGCTTGTCTCCTCTGCCGCGACTAGCATCGACAAAGAATATCTGATTAGGCGGGACAAACAACAAAAATAGTTCGGTTAAGCGCTGATCTCTGGTTTTCACAAAAAAGAAAATTTAAAAATCTATTTCTTTTTCAAAGCGGCGAATGGATGTGGGGTCTCTGAATCCGCACCCTCGCCCTCTTCATATTCCCGATAGGCAAAAGTCCCTTCATCACCAGCATCTACGTGACGTGGATAAGGATTTAGCGCCAAAATAAATTCTTCAAGTGCGATTTCCCCTAAATCGACATCGTTGCCGGTGAGAATATCTGGGGGGTCAATTTCATCGAACGTAAACACGATTTCATCAACGCTTAATTTTTTCCCATCGTTGGGTAAATTACGCATTTTCTTCTTGGAATTTGCGGTCTCAAAAGCCAGTAACCTATTAAAAGATATACGTATTTTCTCAAAAACTGGCAACAAAGTAACAATACATGGTTGTTCAACCCGCGCCAAAATCGACCCCTTGAACGTGATCAATCCTTTTCGTCCGGGCGCAAGTTCCGCATCCAGTTCAAACTGCGATACACTGACCAGATTGTACCCAATCTTGATCGCATCAAGCTCCTTCGAATTAGCTTTATACAGATGGGTCACGCCATTGCGACCAATCACTCTGGCTTGAACTTTCCAATCGAGAATTATTGAATCAGGCTTGGTCATGATGGCGAAACTTGCTGCATTTCAAATGCGGGAAATGTGACTTTGCCGTGCAATAATTGCTCGTTATTTTGGCGGCCAAGTTCAGCTTGGCTATGGATCATATAAGCAGCAATTGCAGACAAAGCCCCCTTTGGAGGTTCCAAATCTGTAAAGATATTTCGCCCAATGACCTGTTCAAGATTCGTTTTATCGCCGTTATCCATTGCCTCTTCATAGGCTTCACAACGACCATAAAACGCCTTTGCCATGACCTTTATTTTTTTCGGTACACTGAGATCACCAACCCCGATTTCTCTCAGCGAATTATCCAGATCACGAAACATCCCGTCAAACACTTGTTGCGCCAGTTCTTCGCCAACATTTCCAGCCTTGTTTAACCGCCTGATAAGCAGAAATGCGTGGACGACCATCAAATCAAACCGCCCATCCATTGTGTCTGGAACGCCGCCATCTGCAAAAAAAGATTTACTTCGTGCCTGAGCCACAAGAGCGCCATAAAGTTGATAGGAAATGCCATCCTGTCGGCCAAACAGGGAACCAAGTCGTTTAATAAAATTCATTCCCTGCGTCCTTAAAACGTCGCGTTTGGTTACCAAATGAAAAGCTTCTGGTTGCAAATAACCCAATGCAGGGTTAGGTCACATTCAGAAATGCGGCAACTGAGAATTGATTACCATTATGCGTAACCGTCACCAACAGCAAAAAATCACAAAGACAATGATAAAGGCTCTTGTCTGCGCGCTGCCTCTGGCACTTGGCGCATGTGGAGAAATCAAGTCACAACACGGCTATGTGCCGTCTCAGTCTGCTCTCGATCAAATTCAGATTGGATCCAGCAAGGAGCAGGTGCGCTTAATTATGGGCACACCGTCAACGGTAGCCGCGATCCAGGACAATGTTTATTTCTACATTTCTGAAATTAGCGAACAACGCCTCTTCTTTGCACCGGAGACCACCGAACGCCGCGTCCTGACATTTCATTTCGACAATGATGACCGGGTTGAACGGATTGCCAATTACGGCCTGAAAGACGGTGTGRTTTTYGATTTCATYACCCGYACCACYCCGACCAGAGGCGATTCGYTGACCGCGYTSCGYCAAATCCTCGGCAATATCGGGAATTTCRRCGAAGGCKGNNANTNAACANAAAAACCCCRCGACGCTTWCGCATCGCGGGGTCTGTATTGTTTGATCGCTTAATCGCGCAGCTAGTGTCCGAGAACAGCCAGCATCAACAAAGCCACAATATTTGTGATCTTGATCATCGGATTAATCGCCGGACCGGCTGTATCCTTGTAGGGATCACCAACCGTATCACCGGTCACTGCAGCTTTATGGGCTTCTGATCCCTTGCCACCGTGATTGCCATCTTCGATGTATTTTTTGGCATTATCCCAGGCACCGCCACCGGCGGTCATGGAGATAGCAACAAAGATACCGGTTACAATGACACCCAACAGCATCGCGCCAAGAGCAGCGAACGCATCGGACTTGTCGCCAACCGCGTAAATTGCAGCAAAGCAAACAATTGGGGAAAGTACCGGCAGCATCGATGGAATTACCATTTCCTTGATCGCAGCTTTGGTCAGCATATCCACAGCACGACCATAATCAGGGCGAACTGTGCCCTTCATGATGCCTGGATTTTCCTTGAACTGGCGCCGCACCTCTTCAACAACCGCACCAGCAGCCCGGCCAACGGCCATCATGCTCATGGAGGAGAACAGGTAAGGCAGCATGCCGCCAAACAACAGCCCGACCACGACGTAAGGGTTGGACAATGAGAAGTCCACGTTCACACCATAGAAGAAAGATCCAGGTGCCGCTGTACGGGCAAAGAATTCCAGATCAGCCGTATAGGCGGCAAACAGGACCAAAGCACCAAGACCGGCAGAGCCAATGGCATAGCCTTTGGTGACGGCCTTAGTGGTGTTGCCAACCGCATCAAGCGCATCGGTGGTTTTGCGAACTTCTTCAGGAAGGTTTGCCATTTCAGCAATCCCGCCAGCATTGTCGGTCACTGGACCAAACGCATCAAGCGCGACAACGAAGCCAGCAAGCGCCAGCATGGTTGCAACCGCGATTGCGATCCCGAACAATCCAGCCAGGTTGAAGGTAACCAGGATGCCACCAATGATGATCAACGCCGGTACGGCGGTTGCTTCCATTGAAACTGCCAGACCCTGAATAACATTCGTGCCATGGCCAGTATCAGAGGCCGAAGCAATTGATTTCACCGGGCGATAGTCAACACCGGTATAATATTCTGTTACCCAGATGATCAGACCGGTAATCGCCAATCCGGCGACGCCACAATAAAACAGATCAAGGCCTGTGTAAGTGACACCAGCCGAAGTCAAGATCGTATCAAAACCGATCAACTCGTTGATGACATAACCAACCCCACCGATTGAAAGCACCGCTGTTGCGATAAAGCCTTTATACAGCGCACCCATGATCGAATTGCTGGCACCGAGCTTGACGAAGAAAGTGCCGATGATCGATGTGATGATGCAGATCGCGCCAATGGCGAGCGGCAGCAACATGATCGAGGACAGCAGATCTGAACCAGCGAAATAGATCGAGCCGAGCACCATGGTCGCGACAACGGTCACCACATAGGTCTCGAACAGATCAGCCGCCATGCCGGCGCAATCGCCAACATTATCACCAACATTGTCGGCAATGGTCGCCGGGTTGCGCGGGTCATCTTCGGGAATGCCAGCTTCAATCTTGCCCACAAGGTCGCCACCAACATCAGCACCCTTGGTGAAGATGCCGCCGCCGAGACGCGCAAAAATTGAAATCAGCGAAGCGCCGAAACCAAGCGCCACAAGGGCGTCAACAACGATCCGGTCGCCGACACTGTTCCCCAACACTTCGGTCAGAACGTAATAATATACCGAGACCGCCAACAGGGCGAAGCCTGCTACCAGCATCCCGGTTACCGCACCGGCCCGAAAGCCGATGGACAGTCCCGCTGCCAGGCTTTTGCTGGCAGCTTGCGCCGTACGCACATTTGCCCGCACCGATATATGCATGCCGATGAACCCGGCAAGGCCGGATAAAATCGCCCCGATAGCAAACCCGGTTGCGACCGTAAAGGTCAGCAAATAGGCAATCAAAGCAAAAATTGCGACACCCGCAACGGCAATCGTTGAATATTGGCGCGTCAGAAAAGCCTGCGCACCTTCCTGGATCGCACCAGCAATTTCTTGCATGCGTGCGTTGCCAGCGTCAGCCGACATCACGGCCCGACTGGCCCAGATCCCGTATACAATCGCCAGCGCACCGCAAGCGAAAATCAGCCAAATTTCCATATCTAAAGATTCCTGTAAATCTGTTGAAGCCCCGTTTGAGCGATGGTCTCCCGTTATCCCGTTTCAACGAAACAGACGGAATCCCCCCGCTCTACTCTGAATTCCGCGCGAACATGGCAAAATTCATACTGCAATGCAATATATGCTTACGACTAAACAACCTTCGTATGAATATCACATCATACGTCAAAAAGCGTCTTGCCGGAACCATTTGCGTTTTTAACCCAATCAAGCACCCAATAATTGCCGGTTGCGCGTAGTTATCCAGGCAAGTGATGCAAGACAAATTCCAATGGCTGGAAGCACCAAAGCTGCAACTGCACCCCACCCAAACAGGAAGTAAATCACTCCTGCTGTCAGGGACGCTGCGGCGTTCAAACCAAAAATCAAAAAGTCGTTTAGCCCTTGCACCTTGTTTTTCTCAGCCGMCCGGTAGCAATCCGTSACCATGGAGGTTGYGCCGATATAACCAAARTTCCARCCGATACCCAGAAGGATCAGGGATATCCAGAAATGCCCAATCGTAAATCCAGACAATCCGACTATTGAAGCCCCGATCAGAAACATCATTCCAGCGACAACAATTTTGATATGGCCATACTTGACGATCAGGTTGCCGGTGAAAAAGCTCGGAAAATACATGGCTACAATATGCCACTGGATACCCAACGCTGCCTGCGAATGGCTATGCCCCGTACCAACCATCGCCAGAGGTGACGCCGTCATCATGAAAGTCATTACAGAGTAACTGACAACGCCGCACAGGACCGCGATTAAAAACCGGCTGTTCAGCGTAATTTCCGAGATCGGCCTTGGCTCAGCTTCAACAATGGTTTCGGTCGGCGCAACGATCTTTATTTGGGTAACAATCAGCATTGCGATAAAAATCAATATCGCTCCGGCAAGATAGGTTGCAGCAAAAACATGCGATGGCCATAAATCTTTGGTCCAGATAATGGTTTGCGGCCCGACGAATGCCGATACGATTCCGCCCATCATGACCAAGGAAATGGCCTTGCTTTTGAATTTGTCGCTGGCCATATCCGCCGCCGCAAACCGGTAACTTTGTACAAAGGCCCAATACCCACCGGTCGCAAATGTTCCGGCGGTAAAAATATTGAAACTCTCCACATAGACACCGTATGCGGCGGTCAAAATTGCACAAATACCAATGATGCTTGCTAGAAAATACCCCCCGCGCCGACCGATATAGCGCATGGCGATATTTGCCGGCAGGGTTGAAAAAGCCGTGCCCAATATAAACGCAGAGACTGGCAGTGTGGCGAGCGAGCGGTCATCCGCCAGCATTGCTCCAACATGGCCTCCGGTCGCAATAATAATTGCGGCAATTGATCCACCCAGAGCTTGTCCACATGACAGCAAAAGGGCATTGCGTTTGGCGATGCCATCATCAACCACATGATCCGTATCAGGTAACTCAGACATCAGACCTCAACTTCTTGAATTTTTTTTAGCATGGACCAGCGCGGGTGCGCGTTCCGTCAAAAATGGGAATAACTCATGGTGGTGGGCAAGATCAGTTGATTGCCATTTTCGCTCAACCTGATTCCACCGGTTTTTTCAAACTGACCTAACCATGTGACATCGATTCCTGCAACACGCGCCGCATCAACAAACTTTGTTACATTCATTCCAGGGACCGCAGCGAGAATTTCATAATCATCGCCGCCAATCAGGATTTTATCCCAAATATCCTGCGACCGCAGCAGCCATTCCTGAGCAGCAAGGGATAGTGGAATTTTGTTTCGCTCAATCGAAGCCCCGACGCCGCTCGCCAGACACATTTTTTGCAAATCACCCAAAAGCCCGTCAGAGATATCCATGGCAGCATTGGCATATGTCGCAAGCGCATCGACCAGCCCCGTTCTTGGTTCAGGCAACAAATATCGCTGCTGCAAAAAGGCATCGCTGGGGTTGTGGGTACTTTCAACCTGAAGACCAAGCGCCGCGTCGCCGATGGTTCCGGTTATAAATACCATGTCCCCGGCTCTCGCATTGTAACGCGCAACCATCTTGCCTTTATCAACTAACCCCATCGCTGTGATTGAGATGGTGAGCGGCCCGGGCGACATCGTGGTGTCACCGCCAAACAGCGACAGACCAAACTCTTCCTGATCAGATTTCAGGCCAGACACAAACCGGGCGATCCAATCTTCCGACCAATTTTTATTCAGCCCCAACGACAAAAAATAGCTGTGCGGCTTCGCCCCCTTTGCTGCCAGGTCGGATAAATTCACCCTCAACGCCTTGCGGGCAATCAGATCAGCAGGATCAGTTTTGCGAAAATGCACACCTTCAACCAGGGTATCGAGCGTAACAACCAGCTCTGAGCCTTCGGGGACTGACACCAATGCAGCGTCATCCAAAAGCCCGCGCGCGCCAGCATGGGTTGCGAGCGGCGCAAAATAGCGTGCAATCAATGTGTCTTCGTTGACACGCTCATTATTAAAATTTGAGGTCGTACTCATAAAAGCCCGGCCCTCCGGTTACCCTGCCCCCGGTCCACCGGTTCATTGATCAAAATGATCAGGTGGATAATTCCTTGGTCCGCAAAGTTTTTGCAAGCGCATCCAGAACGCCGTTTACAACTTTATCTTCGTCGCCATCAAAAAAATCATGGGCCAGTTCGATATATTCGTTGAGCACCACTTTAACCGGCACATCCAAGCACCAGCCAAGTTCAAAGGTGCCGACCCGCAAAATCGCCCGCAAGGTGGAATCCAGTCGGTTCAGGCGCCATCCTTCAGCAAGCTGTTTATCAATCTTGGGATCGATCTCGCTTTGATTTTCAACGGCCCCAGAAACAAGTGCGCGAAAATGATCTTCGTCAGCATCGCCAATTATTTCGCCATCGGGCCCCTTGCCCAGATACATGGCAGAAAATTCCGCCAAAACACGTTCAAGATCGCTGCCCGCAATATCCATCTGATACAGCGCCTGTACCGCGCCAAGGCGGGCCAGGCTGCGGCTTGTATGATCAACCCGATTGCTCACTATGCCTTACTCGCCATTTGTTGTTTCAATGCACCCAAAGCAATAACTGCGCGGGCGGCATCCCTGCCCTTGTTCTTTTCATCAACAGCGGCACGGACTTCAGCCTGTCGCCGGTTTTCAACGGTCAAAATGCCATTGCCTACGGGCACCCGGTTGGCGACTGAAAAATCCATAATTGCCCGCGCCGATTCAATTGCTACAATATCATAATGCGAGGTCTCGCCCCTTATGACACAACCCAGCATGATAAATCCGTCGTATTTTTTGCCGTTTTCGCCGTCAGCATCGTAGGAAATCGCAAGTGCAGTTGGCATTTCAAGAACGCCCGGAACCGAAATCCGCTCATGACTAGCACCCGCAGATTCAATCTCGGCGATGGCACCAGCACATAATTCATCCGCGATTTCAGGATAAAACCGCGCATCTATTATCAAATAATGAGCCATCGTCTAACTGGAATCCTTCGGGCTCAATGTCCGGTGTCCAACCACCCGCAAGCCATAACCTTCCAACCCGACAATTTTCTTTGAAGGCGCGTTAGACATCAAAATCATGTCCTTAACCCCAAGATCGAGCAAAATCTGCGCCCCAACACCATATTCAATGAGCCGGTTTCCGCCAACTTTTTCGTTGTCGCCTTTTTCCGCCCGGAGCAACCTGTCGGTAACAGTAGTTGGGCGGGTATCGCGAATAACAACGATAACACCGCTCCCTTCCCGCTCAATTTCCTCCATGGCCCGGTGAATGAGATTCCCGGTGCCTACATTGGCGCCGACAATATCGTCAACAACATTCACCGAATGCATCCGAACCAGGGTCGGCTTGTCGCTCCTTATTTCGCCCTTTGCAAGGACAATATGTTCAGCATATTCAAGGGTATTCACATAAACCTTCAGATCAAATTTGCCGCCGAACGGGCTGTCAATCTTGGTCTCGTAATCCATCCGCACAAGACTGTCATGGCTGCGCCGATAAGCAATCAAGTCAGCGATGGTTCCGATTTTCAATTCGTGATGTCGGGCAAATTCCACCAAATCAGGCAACCGCGCCATGGTGCCGTCATCATTCATGATTTCGCAAATCACGCCGGACGGATGTAGACCGGCAAGCCGCGAAATATCAACAGCTGCTTCGGTATGGCCTGCCCGCACCAGAACGCCGCCATCGCGGGCGATCAACGGAAATACATGCCCAGGCGAAACAAGGTCTTCGTCCGATTTCGTTGGATCAATCGCAACCGAAATGGTGCGCGCCCGGTCATGCGCCGAAATACCCGTAGAAATACCTTCGCGGGCTTCAATCGAGATCGTGAATGCGGTTTGATGACGCGAACGGTTGGCACTCGACATCATTGATAAATCGAGTTGCTCGGCCCGCTCCCCGGTCAATGCGAGACAAACCAGACCGCGTCCGTATTTCGCCATAAAATTGACAGCTTCCGGCGTCGCCATTTGGCCTGGGACAATCAAATCCCCTTCATTTTCGCGATCTTCCGCATCCACAAGGATAAACATGCGCCCATTGCGCGCATCTTCAATCACATCCTGAATGGGTGAGAGGAAGGAGGAATAATCTTCTGTAGCTCGCTCGTTCAAAGTCTGCTCCTTGCCCTAATCGGCATTATATTCAACAAGTCTGGCAACATATCTTGCTATCAAATCCACTTCCAGMTTGACATTGTCTCCAACCCGCTTTTTTCCCCAAGTTGTGACATCCAGCGTATGGGGAATAAGGTTGATGGAAAACTGCCGATCCTTAACTTCGTTGACCGTCAAAGACGTACCATCGAGGGTTACTGAACCCTTTTTCGCAATAAAGCCAGCAAGATCGTCAGGCGCTTCTAGATCAAACCTGACACTATCGCCGTCATCTGCCTGTGCAACGATCTTTGCCAGACCATCTACATGGCCCGTGACCATATGACCGCCAAGCTCGGTTGATAGCGTAACCGCGCGTTCCAGATTGACGGGCGATCCGATTTCCCATTGCCCAAGCGTCGTCAGGGCCAGGCTTTCGTTGGAAATATCAACCTCAAACCAGCACCCGGCATCAGCCTTGCCAAACTGTATCACCGTCAGGCAACAGCCTGAACAACAGATCGAACAACCGGTTTCAATTGTGTCTGCCAGAAAGCCGCACTCGATCCGCACTCTCATGCCATCTTTAGATTTTTCAAGCGCCGCCACCCGGCCTTTATCTGTGATAATTCCCGTAAACAATTCAAAGCCTCCGCTTTCGGAATATGYGCATCTTGTCGTCCCCGACATCGCGGGTCTCAGCCAGATAATATAGAGGTGAGCCGGTTATGACATCGATTTTTCGGTCATCGAATGGCAATATTCCGTTTTTACCAATTTCCAATCGGCTCTCAAAAACAACCAGCTCATCGATAAAATCTCCATCCAGCAACGCGCCCGACAATATCGAGCCACCCTCAACCATGAGCCGGGTGATACCGTTTTGCCCGAGCGAAACCAAAACCTTATTTAAGTCTAGTTTTCCGCCGTTAATTTGCTCAATAGGTTCAATTTTTACGCCAAGGCTGGACATAGTTTCATGACGATTTTTATCGATATTTGGCCCTGAAAAAACCCAGACAGGCACATCTTTTGCGGTYTTTACCAGCTTCGATTCGAGCGACAATTTCAGTCCGGAATCCAGAATAACCCGCACCGGCGACAGATCGCCGCAGCCAAGTAACCGGCACCGCAAATCAGGATTATCAACCTCTACTGTTCCACGCCCCACAAGAATAGCGTCACTCATGGCTCGCATTCGATGGACATAGTTACGTGACACATCTCCCGTGATGGCAACCTGCCCGTCCCCTGCGCGGCCAATAAAACCATCGGCCGATATAGCCAGTTTCAACTGCAAATGGGGCCGCCCGCGTGTCACCCGCGAAATGTGCCCAATCGCAATTCTATTTGCTTCATTCACCAAAATTCCACGTGTCACTTCAATGCCGGCATCCTGCAATTTTTGAAACACCAATTCAATTTACGCTAGGAGAAAAAATATTTAAACCCCTACAAATGCCTAGTGATAAAGAGATAAGAGACGATGAGGGGTTCTGGTTTTGCGATTTGATTCCAACTACTTGATAGGTACCGATTTTCTCTATTTATTTTCAGATAGAAAATGTACTTTTGTGAGTACTTGTATTGGCATAAGTATTGTGCTAAATGGAAAAGAGTGAGGCTACGCACCCACATATCAGATAATGTAGGACTTTTCGTTAAAAGAGTAGTACTTCTGGTCATTTTATTCTGTTTTTTTTCGGTTAAAATAATTGCACAGGGACCGTTCATTTTGTTTGTTGATGGAACCGTTAAAGAGGGAAAGGTAAAATTAGTTGGCGCCACGGTTACGGTATATGAAGATGGGAATAAAACAGGGTCTGTTATAGTTAATGCTACAGGAAAATTTGGTTTCGATTTGTTGATGGACCACCAATATATTATCGAGTTTTCGAAAGCAGGATACGTTTCTAAAAAAATTAGTGTTAACACCAAAGGTGTTCCTCCGGAAGATGCTGAATTTGGTTTTGAATTTGGTGGATGGCAGGTATTATTATTTAAGAAAGTAGAAGGGTTAGACGTTTCTATCTTGGATAACCCTGTTGGAAAAATCTTCTATGAYCCAGAAGATGGGGGGTTTAATTATGATGTAAAATATACCAAATCCATTCGAAATGAAATGGATAAACTTCAGTCAGATCTTGCCAATAAACTCGCAGCAGCGGCAGCAGCAGAACAAAATTACAAACACGCAATTACAGCTGGAGATAAAGCATTTGGATCCTCACATTACAGTAGCGCTGTAGAGCATTACAACAAAGCTCTAGAGGTGAAACCTGGAGATACTTATGCCACAAGTAAATTGGCAGAAGTAGAAACTAAAGCGGCAGGTGAAAAAGCTGCTGCTGATGCAACAGCAGCGAAAGATTTGGAATTTAGCAACTTGGTTACAGAAGCCGACACTAAATTTAAAAATAAAGATTATGATGGAGCTAAAGCCGCATATACTGCTGCAATAGGTGTAAAACCGAATGAAAAATACCCTAAAGATCAAATCAAAAAAATAAATGATTTAATCGCAAATGCTGCTGAAGAAGAAAGGTTGGCAAAAGCAGCAGAGGAAAAACGTCTAGCTGATGAAAAAGCAGCGTTTGAAATAAAGCAGGCTGAAGAAGCCGCCGAACGTAAGCGCCTGGACGATGAACGACGCGCTAAGCAAGAGAAAGAACAAAGGGAGCGTGACGCACAAGCCGCCAAAGATAAGCGCATACGCGACGACGAGAAAGCAGAGGCCGATAGAAAGCAGGCTGAAACCGACGCGGAAAATCAACGGTTACGCGACCAGATTGCAGCAATGGAAAAGGAGAATGAGCCGGAGCCGGAGCCTGTTTTCTCTGAAAAGCCTGACAGTGAAGGCGTTTGGTTAGATGAAGCTGGCGACATTGACGCGGGCAAGTTTGACGATTTGCATATGTGTAACACAACTGGCCGCTCTACTGCCATTGAGCAAGAGCCTGAATCAACTGTAGTTCGTGAAGAGCCAAAGCAGGAAGAAAAAATCGATGTCACCATAGACGCCGATATTTTGCAAATTTGGTCAAATGAAATTAGTAAGGCTCGCGGCTCTGTGCCTGGATTTGTGCTAAGCCCGAAAGCAAAGAATGCTGTAAGCGCCGTTTCTGATCAGCTTTCAACCATATCTGAATACCTAGACAACGTAGCAGAGAGCCTAAAATAATGATGTTCACAACTCCAACCAGAACAATTTTAGGACTAGGGCAAGGCTTGGCAGTAATCGACCACGAGAGCGTATGGCGTAGGCTGGGCGACTTGAACGACATTATGATAGCTGACGATATGGAGCCAAAAGAAAAGCTCCTAGCTGTTGAATTAAAGGGCTACATGATGG
>JAESRU010000011.1 GCA_016764455.1 Hyphomicrobiales bacterium
AAGCTGCGTAAACAACTTCRCCACGGGCTTCAGAAAGYGGYTTGCCCTGTTCCATSGTCATCAACATKGCCARGTCTTCRCTATGYTCGATCATCAAATCAAACCAGCGGCGCATAACRGCACCRCGYTCTTTTGCRGGCACCTGCGACCAGGAGCGAAAGGCKGCGTCGGCTTTTTCAATYGCRGCGCGGGTCTCRAYMGCGCCCATATTKGGCACGCGGGCAAGCTCRGYYCCATCGGCCGGGTTGAATATTGGCAACACGCCTTCGCCRACCCATTTTCCATCGATATAACATTGCTGCTTCAATAATGTGGCATCATTCAAATTCATGACAACTCTCCTGGAATYTATTTTTGATCATTTGATCCGGTGGTATCACAATGACGCGTGTCTCACCACCAGACACACCAGGTTGCGGCCAATATTTTTGTGGGCTAWGCCTCGACTAATAAAAACCATTCCAAACCGGATCATACAATGCCCTCACCAAAACCAATTATCCTCTTTGATCTCGACGGCACCCTTGTCGATACCGCCCCCGATCTGACAGCTGCTCTGAATGTGTCGCTTGTCGCAGGCGGCGCTGAGATTGTTAGCGTCGATCATGTGCGCAATACAATCGGGATGGGCGCCCGCAAACTGATCGAACGCGGATTGGCTTTGTCAGACCAGACCGCCGACACGGCAGAGCTGGACAATCTGATTGAGGTGTTTCTGAAATTTTACCGGGCCAATATCGATACCCATAGTGCGTTTTACCCCGGCGCACTGGCGCTCATGGACCAGCTTGATGCTGCCGACATATTGTATGCGATCTGCACCAACAAGCGCGAGGCCATGGCGCTCAGTTTGATGGAGGCGCTCGGCCACAAGGATCGGTTTGCGATGATTGCCGGTGTCGACACCCATCCAGTCAACAAGCCTGACCCGGGCCATTTGACATTGACGGTGGAACACATAGGCGCTGATCCAAAACGCGTTATCATGGTGGGTGATAGTTTTGCTGATGTGGAATCGGCGCGCCGGGCGGGGTATCCGTGCATTGGCGTCAGTTTTGGATACACGAATACCCCGATGCGTGAGCTGGAACCAGATTTTGTCATCGATCATCTGGACGAAATCTGGCCCCATGCCCAGCAATTGCTGGAAATCTGAATTTCAAATTCCGCTAATTGGTTGCAATGAAACTGTTGAGCGCATCGCGACGCGGTTCAGCAGCACTTGAACCAAGGCCGATCGCCCGGGCGTACCAGACCAGTGAGGTGCCAGGTTCCGCCACCGTGGAATTTACGGCGGCAGCTTCGGCGCTAAGATAAAGCGGATCATAGGTCATGCCCGCCTTGAGAGCCGCTTCCGCGTCACCAGCATTGGCAGCTTCTTCATAAAGCGTGCGGGCGGTTTCAATATCACCACGCGCCAACAAGGTATCGGCCTGATCTACGATCACAGACGGATCAATTGATGTGATCGGTGTGACTGGCATTGGTGTTGAACCCGATGCACTGGCCAATTGGTTGCCAGCCGTGATCTTGGCGATCAGATGATTTTCTTCATTGCCTGTTTGCGTGCCGTCGCTTGTCACAACACGTGACTGGTCTTTGGGCTGGATACCGGCGGTTGAATTTGTGGCAGGCGCGGGAACATTCAGACTGCCCGGCAACAGGCGAACGGGCAACAATTTGCTATCCACGACCTTGCCGTCCTGACCAATGAGCTGGACCCGGATATCGTAGGAACCGGTTGCTCCTATCGGCGTAAACATGGTGAGGTCTGCCAGGGCATTTGCTTCAACAAGCCAGGCACCCCGGCTGGTTTCGATGCCAGCGGAAAGGCCCGCCCCTTCCGGCAATCCGCTGATGGCAAGGCTTGCGCCAAGACCAGCGACAGGATTGATTTCCACCCCCAAGGGGATCGCTGCACCAGAAACACCTTGGACGGGGTGTATCGCAATGGTTGGATTTGCCCGCACGACAACACTGGCAACCCGGATCGGTTGCAGGTCAACAGGCTGTTCGATTCTGGAAATCTCTGCGGCCGGTGGCGCGGTCTGGATGTCAATCGGGGTTTTCCCAAAACCCGGCAACGACATGGGGTAATTCATAAAGTAGAGCGCCAGAAACCCGGCCAGCGCAATCGATGCAAAGCCGGACAGAATTGCAAACAAACCGATCCCGTGCGATTGACGCGCCTGGACCTGAAATGCATTTGGAATTTCTGGTGGCCTGGTTTCGCGCTCCGCGAGTTTAGAAGCATTGTCGGCTCCTTTATCGCTCATGCCAGTTTCCAGCCCGCCGCGCGCCATTTGACGTTCCAAATCATCATCGTTTGAGATGGTCCTCACCGCAGCAAGCGCTTCATCAAGGGCACGGAGAAATTCTTCCGGGTCCTGAACCTGATCTGTATTGGGTAAAATCTCAGTCAAGATTGCAGCTTTAGTCGGTTCACCTGCAGCCACCATGTCATCTTGAATAATATAGGGGTTTGGAACCGAATCCTTGCCTGTGTCTGGGCTGCACCTTTTGACATCAGCAAGATCAACGATCACCGGATAATCCGGGATAGCTGGATAGTTCGGCACGGCCGGATAACCCGGTGTGGCCTGAAAATTCTGGTCCGCCTGGATAGGATTATGTGCTTCTGACATGTCGCGCTCCTAATCAACATTGGCGAGACGTGTGAGGCGACGGGGTTTATCGAGACCTTTCTGGATACCAAAAAGGTCTTTCACCACCGCTCACAACGGCTCTTCTCCCCCACCCGCTGTCGAAGCTGCCTGAAATTCCGACAATCTTGACTAGATGCAGAGAATTGGACCAAACCGTGATCGGAAGTTGGCGAAATATTGATTTATCGGGCCAGATTTTCACATAAATGCGAAATCGAGCACAATCTGCAAGGTTGTGTGATGCGGGTTCAGGTCACTGGGGTCGGGCGTCTGGCCAGGGCGACAGCAGACATCGCTGTAATGACCGCTGCTACCAGAAGGGCTGGAATGGCGTCATTCCAATGGTCGTTGCGGGAGATGAGAAACGCACAAATGGGCGGCGCCAATAGCTGACCGATGGCAGCACCCTGTACAAGCATGCCGCTGACGCTGGCAAATTGGCGCTGGCTCGGCGCTTGTACCGGCACCTGCGAAAACAGCGTAGACGGGATCAGGCCACCAAATGTCGAGAATAGCAGCGCTCCTAATATCCGAACTGTTTCTGAAGAATCATCCATAAAAACGGCTACTTCGCCGACGGCCATCGCCAGGCATCCAGCCAAAATCAGATATAAGGGCCGCGCACCACGGCTCATCAGGAAACCTGACGATACATTTCCAACGGCATTCCCCAGCACGATAAAAGCCACCACAATTGCCGCACTTTCCGGGCGAAAGCCGTTCAAATCTACAAGCATGAGGGGCAAGAACCCGGCAACAGCAAGATACTGGCCAGCGTAAAATGTGAAGATGAGGCTCAATAGCAATGGCCCGGGAGATCGAATTACCTGGAAAACATCACTTAACCTAAGCCGTGTTTCAGTCTCTTCTGGAGGTGCGGGAATATCTTTGCGTATCAGCCAAAGCAGAAACGCAACGAGCAGGATCACGATAGCTGCAGCGATCCACACGCCTTGCCACCCCGCATAAAGCAGAAGCGGACCCGCTGAGAGCAACATGAAGCCGGAACCGGCCGGCATATATGAGCCCCACATAGCAAGCGCCGTTCGCCGGTTTGCACCATTCGCCACCCGGGCAATCAAGGCGGGAATCGACACCGAGGTCATAATAAAGCCGAAGCCTTCGATGGTGCGGGTGACAAGAATTGCCGTTTCGGTTTCGGAATATGCACCAACCACAGAAGCCGCAGCGCACAATAACATTCCAGCAATCGCGGTGTGCATTTGGCCGAACCTATCGGCGATACCACCAAGAAAAACCGCACAAAAGGCCGCCATAAGACTGAAGATGGAAACCACCCAGCCCGCTGTAACCAATGAAATACCGAGATCGATGCGCAATGCCGGCAGCGCAGGCGGCACCTTGCCGACCTGCATTGCCACGGCGGCTCCCGCCCCGATCAAAAGAACCACCCGTAACCAAGACGTTGAACCATTCATGATGGTGTCTATGCCTTATACGGATTGGCCAAACAAGTGTGAATGGCCAAACTTGCCGGCGCGTCCCAATTTGTCCGGGAATTGTCCGGGTCATGTTGATTTGTGAAGATTGCCGATTGAGCCATGATAAAAAATGACCTCAAAATAATGACAGGTAAATGTATCGAAAGGATAAATATTTATCAGCAAGGAGTTAGAAATATACATGCAAGGTAAACAACTTATTGTTAATCTATTATCCCGTAAACTTTGCAAACGTCTACTTTATTTGCGCAGGGCTTAGATGAAAAAAATACTAGTTGTTGAAGATGAACTTATAATTCGGAATGATATTGTTGAGGAGTTGGAATGCCAGGGTTACGACGTTCTTCAGGCATGTGACGGTGCCGAAGGCTTGGCGTCCATTATTGCCAACAAACCCGATATAGTTCTGTCAGATATCACAATGCCGAAAATGAACGGCCACGAAATGCTGATCACGCTCCGCAACAATCATCCCGATCTCGCCGACATTCCAATTGTATTCTTGTCTGCCCTCGCCGATCGCCAGGATATTATCAAAGGTAAATTATTGGGCGCAGACGATTATCTGACCAAACCTATTGACTATGAAATGATGCTTGCCACGGTGAATTCCAGGCTTCGTCAGGTAAAGCGCATGGAACAACGCAAGCTGAGTCAATTGCTGAAGCTCCATGCTGCCTTGTCACGAACGCCGGGCCAGGCAGCAGATTCAATGCCCGCCGCGCCGCCCGAAGAAATACCTCAAATGACGGTGGTGACCATTTCAAATCATGAAGTGGATCTGTCAGAAATCAAGGTTAAATTGGAAGGCCAGAACCATCGGGTGATCGAAATGGATAGCGGTGTCGTATTCCAGGCTTCGCTTGATAACATCGCGCCAGACCTTGTGTTGGTATCGTTAAATACAACCGATATGCGTGCTTCGATGATGGTGCGGTTGATAAAAGCCAAGCGCGAATGCGCGTTTCCAATTGTTCTGCTGGTGCCACCGACAAAGCAAAATCAGCTCAACCCGTCACACGAAAGCTGGTTCGACGCCATCATCCAAATGCCATGCAGTGGCGATGAATTTACGGCGCAAATCAACGCGCTGGACACAGGAACCGGGGCTCCGGTCTTGATGGCGTCCTGACCGCCAATAGGAAGTTGCCCTGATGAAAACAAGACAAAACAAGGTGTGGTTGGTTGTATCCACGTTGATCGTCGCCGTGGTTGCCACGCTGATGTTAAAATACGCGGCAAGTCCCGATGCATGGTCAATTTCGGAATATTCTCAGACAATTCTGGAAACAATCACCGCTGTTTTGACAATATATGTCGGGTTGACATCTCTGGGTTGGTATTTCAGCAGACGACGGGCAATTTTTCTATATATCGGCACCGGATTTCTAGGAATTTCCTGCCACGATATATTCCATTTGCTAGCAAGCCTCTTACCCAGTTCGCAACTTGGCGAAACCCAACTTATATCATTTGATCCCGGCAGCTGGTTTTACGGGAGCTTGTTTTTGGGCATCATGATGGTCTTCGCAGCCACACATACTGAAACCCAAGAAGACAAGGATTGGCAACAGCATGACAACAATATTTACCGCGTTGAAAAACAAGTTTTTTTCGGGACCGGACTGTTTGTTGTCGCCAGTATATTTATTCTATCTTACCCCGCTCAACCATTTGTAGGCATCAATAGTTTTGACGGACCGTTCCTTCAAAGAATTGAAGAATTTATTCCTGCACTGATTTTTGCCCTTGCTCTACGGAACTTGCTGAGACACGAAAACTGGCACCAGAATACCTTTAAATTCTGGTTGGCCTTTGCCTTGATGCTGAATGTGGTCGCCCATGCCATGGTAATGTCAAACTCGGACGGGCTTTCCGATTTTCCATTCTTTCTTGCCCATATACTGAAAATCCTGAGCTATGTCCTCGTCCTGGTCGGGCTACAAATCAGCACCTATAAGAATTTTCGCCGAGGCTACGAATTGGTCGGTCAATTGACGTCCAATGAGGCGCTTTTGACCGCCACTTTGGAAAATACCCAACATGGTTATTCCCAGATTGATCTTGATCACAAGCTAACCCGGGTCAATCATGCTTTTTGCGAAATGCTTGGTTACGAACGAGAGGAACTAATTGGCCAGCCTATTTTTAATTTTATTGATCCAGAATCCGCTCAAATGGTGAGCCGGAAAATCATCCAACGCACGCATGAAACCCGACAGACATACGAACCTGTTCTCATCAGGAAGGATGGAACCAAGATCGACACCATTGTCTATGCGGCAATCTTGAGCGACAACAATGATGTCATCATTGGGTCTTTTTCCTTCATAATTGATATAACCGAGCAGAAAGCGAAAGACCGGGAATTGGCGCGACATCGCGATGAGCTTTCCATTATGGTTGCTGAGCAAACGTCGCAGTTGCGCAAAAAATCTGAGCAGCTTCAGGCGTCGCTTGAGCTGGAGCAGCATTACAACAAACAGCAAAGTCAGTTTGTATCCTCCGTATCCCATGATTTCCGTACACCTTTGACAATTATCGACAGCACAGCGCGCCGCATCGGATTGAAATACGGCAAGATGGATGGCCTGGAAATTGATGCGAAGATTGTTGATATTCGCGGCGCCGTTACCCGCATGACCAAACTCATCGATCGCACACTGACATCCGCCAGAATTGAAGAAAGCGGGTACAAAATTTCCATTACAAATTGCGATCTCAAATTCGTCATTTCAGGAATTGCAAAACGGCAGGGGCTGATAAGCCCTGGTCATAAAATTGAAGTTGATCTGGAGGAATTGCCTGATTTTATTGAAGCGGATGCAGGTGCTTTGGAGCAGATTTTTACCAATCTGATTTCGAACGCTGTGAAATATTCACCACAAGCAGCTCTGGTCAGCATTGCTGGTTGTCGCGGTGATGGCCACGTACTCGTTTCCATAACGGACCGTGGCGTGGGCATCCCGTCAGATGAAATAGACAAAATGTTCAAGCGCTTTTACAGAGCTTCCACTTCCAAAGGGATTGTCGGCACAGGTATTGGTCTCAATATTGCCCAGCAATTGACCGAACAACATGGTGGTAAAATTTCTCTATCAAGCGTCGTCGGCGCCGGGACCACATTCACCGTGCTTCTGCCGATTGTTCAAAAAACCAATATTGCCATTCCCGCCTGACAAAAATATGGCCCTGCCCTGGCAATGATTTGGTTTTATTATTGACGTTGCCCGGCCGCGCGGATTTCCCCGATCGTCAATTCAGGGTCCGCCCGCCACAATCCCTGGTTCCGGTTTTGCGCGCGTTCCARTTGWGTTGYGAACCGGGGATCATCATCGCKTKCMGGTACRGCCCATCCGGTATGRACCATGTTYTGRGCCAAATCATASCCKCCGGCKGAACAAATCCATCCCGMYCCRTCGGTTTCGCATGTCACGGTTGCGCCTGCCATCAGATCAAGCAACCCACCGCGCGCGATGCTACCGCAATTACTTTCCCGGTTGCGCAAGGTGCACATAAATCCAGGCACTGGGGATACAATACCGGAGAGATCAAAATTGCGCCCGTCCAGGATAAGGGTGTCACCATCGACTGCTTCACCAAGCGATCCCGTCACCGTCTCAGCCAGTACTGGCAAGGACAGAAACATTGTGCCGAGCAGACAAACGACCGCACCCGCAATTGGATGCAGCCGCTTATCCTCAGACTTATTCATGTCTGGCGGGAGGCAAATTAATTTGAAACCCGGTATTCTTCAGGCAAGAACCACATATGGTCATTGTCGGCCACGGCCGCGTGACATTCATGACAGAATACCATTCCGGCTGAATTCTGGCCACCGGTTACACCGAACAATGAGCCGTCCGGCATGAACATGTAATAGCGCCAATCGGCGGTTTCAGCATTGAAGCCAGGGCCCATTTTTTCCATCAGGAATAGCGGGCCAACCGAAAAGGTGCCATCCGCATTGGCAGAAAAGCTGTCTTTGATAAGCACTGAAGACYKWGGCATCTCGGTTAGATCTTCAWACTCACCATARGCTCTCGCGCCCATTGTGTTTGAATAATTCATCACGTAGCGACCGCCATGGGTGGCAGAGACATATGGTGTTGTGGAGAATTGTGTCGCCCAAGCGCGCCAATTGCGGGTCGCGGGTACGCCGGTTTGGGCATACGCTTCTTTCATTTCGCCATAGACCTGATCATAGGCTGCTGCTGCTTCAGCATCGGTTAGCTCAACGCTACCACCAGCACCACATGGGTTACACGCACCGCACGCAGACGCTGCACACGGGTTGGCTGCGGCACATGGATTTGAAGCAGCGCATGGATTGCAAGGATTGCAGGCTCCACAGGCCGAAGCCGCACATGGGTTGGCTGCTGCGCATGGGTTAGACGCGGCGCATGGGTTACAGGGATTGCAGGCCGAAGCACCGCAAGCGCCACATGCAGAAGCCGCACATGGATTAGCTGCCGCGCACGGGTTAGAAGCTGAACACGCTGAAGCGCCGCAGGCCGAAGCCGCACAGGGGTTAGATGCCGCGCAAGGGTTGGATGCTGCACATGCGGATGCGCCGCAGGCCGAAGCATCGCAAGCGCCACATGCAGAAGCCGCACATGGGTTAGCTGCCGCACATGGGTTGGATGCTGCACACGCTGACGCGCCACATGCTGAAGCAGCGCACGGGTTAGACGCTGCGCAAGGATTGGAAGCTGCACATGCCGAAGCGCCACAGGCACCACATGCGGAAGCCGCACATGGGTTGGACGCAGCGCACGGGTTAGACGCTGCACACGCTGATGCACCACACGGGCTACATGGATTGCAGGCTGCAATCGCAACCTCGGTTGCAACAACCATCATTGCACCGGTTGCGACACTGCCCACAGCAAGGCCAACAACCAACGGCATCGCTGCTACGGTTGATAAAAGCTGTTTCTTAGAAAATTTCATCTGGTTTCCCTCCAAACGTATGAATGCTGCCAAGTTGATCTTGGCGTATCATGCCTTGATTGATTAAAGCCCAGGCACAGGCCTTGAAATTCAGCGTCCAGACTATCAACCATTTTTGACAAATCGATTCACTTGCGATCACATAGGTGTGAGGCAAATTTGCAAGTTTTGCGCTGATGATCCCCGCTARTYRRTCAGAYTACAGATGATTCGMSRGAAATGTYATCYGYTKRYGTCWCGAACCAGGCGRAARCCAAYCARAATATGCTTGATKTCTTCMGGCCTGGAATGGCGCGCYGCCGGGCGACAAACRCCRCAACCGCGRTCATCCCASGAMCCRCCCTTGACGATCCATCGGCCGTYGCCAGCCGGAYTGGCGGTCCATTCAAAAACCTGYCCCGCGGCATCCAGCATGCCAAACGGGCTGGCACCCTCCGGAAATTGACCGACAGGGAGGGTGTCAAACGGRCCAGCATCATGGCTGTTCAACAAATTGGCGTCATACTCATCACCCCAGGGGAAATGCAGGCCATCCAGACCGCGTGCCGCTTTTTGCCATTCCAGTTCATGCGGCAAACGCCATTCAGTTCCTGTTCGCTCGCTCAGCCACGCGGCATAGGCTCTAGCATCAGCATGAGAGACCAAAACCACGGGATGGTCTTCGCGACCTTCGGGAAACGTCCCGCCCAGCCACGCATGCCGTCTGGTGCGCTGGAATGGATGGATCAAGCGGTAACCGGACCAGGTTTGCGGGTCCACGTCTGGAACCCGGTGGCCGGTTTCAGCAACAAAGCGGGCGAAATCTGCGTTCGTGACCAGATTTTTCATGATCTCAAAAGCTGGCAAATCAACGCTTTGGCGGTCCGGTTCGGATTCGTACCAACGGTTGCGCCTTGTGACATTGTGGCCATAAGCATCTTCATCGAGCTGGTACGCGGCTTCGCGCTCAGTGCGGTTGGAGCCGATGATAAAACTGCCCGCCGGGACAGAAACWGTTTSYGGCGCCGCAATCAATTGGGCCTCGCCGCTCGAAGAATTCTGGAGGGTGACCAGGAGGACAAAGGCCGCCAGCAGCAAAAACAAAGAAACCCGGAATATGAGGGCTGATGAAAGCACCATATTCCGGGTTGGTATTCTTGAAGACAACAGAGCCATTTGGAGAGCCATTTGGGTCATATTGCCGTCCATGCTAGCGCAAAACTAGTCAGCAGAACATGGGTTACATGCACCACATGCAGACGCGCCACATGGGTTGGCGGCAGCGCATGGATTGGCGGCAGCGCACGGATTGCTGGCACCACAAGCACCACATGCAGACGCGCCGCAAGGATTGCTGGCAGCGCATGGGTTACACGGGCTACAACCGGCATATGCAGGGGATGCATCTACAACAGCAGCGGTCATGACAGCTGGCACAGCCAGTGACAAGCCAAGGATAACCGGCAAAATTGCGGTCGAAGTCAAAAGTCTCTTTTTGTTATTGCTCATCTATAAGTTTCCCTCAGGGTTTAGACCATCAAATATGATGGCGGATGGCATCAGCGCCGGATCATTCCGGCCCTGAATTGGATGCGACCAGAACAATTGGTCAGTTCACTACAATCGAATAATTTGGTGTCGGGTTTAGCGGGCAGGAATAGACATATTGGGTGCCTGCCTCCAACTCGACTTCATAATCAAGCGTGGTTCCCATATCGAGACCACCGCCGGAAATGCTGGTTTTTGTAATTAGATGGATGGGGTTGCCAGGCTGGTAATCATGCTCACGCAACCAGAAGCCAAGCGGGTACGGAACATTTCTGTTCTCTACGCGGAAAATGTATCTACCAGGCGGGAGATTCAAAATGCGGGATTCAGACAGCCTTTGTTCGCCTGTGCGACCATTAATCTCGACACAATCTTCGGCTGATTTGGTCACGAAACCATGGTCAACGTCATTTTCAGATTCAAGAAACTGACACCCTACCTGGGTCAAGGTTATGATAGTTGCTTCCTGCGCGGCCATTGTCGATACCGGGCCTGTTGCAAGCACCGCAATTGCTCCGGTTAAAACTGCGCCTGATAGCAACAGCGTTTTTAGACGTGTGGTTTTGGTGCGCTCAATGTTGCGCTGAATATGATTGCGCATGAAAAAAATCCTTCAGTCTCGCCCGCCSMSKGRYMWCSTSMWCSRKAWRMMAMMSRYKRSWCCKGYWRYTWGSMAYCKYWWYWWWMSMTSYGKAYMAGYYKYATCAACTTTCTGTCATTGAGGTTTAACAATCAGAATTCGTGGAGATTCAGGACTGGCTTTTAATCGCCTTATCGACAGCAAGACGCTGTTTATCCACATCGATTTTCAACATCGAAGTAATCTCAAGGTCGCGATCTTCGTATACATCCTCATCGGGATGTGACGCCCGCCAGCTGTCGATGGTCCGGTCCCGCTCCATAATAAGCGCAACAACCTGCGGTCTAAACAGGCATAGCATGGCCGAGATCCAGCGATTGGCCGCCAGACACGGATAGGTATGGTCGATCAGGAACGTATCGAGCAAGCGGATCGTATCTTGCGCTGARTAGAATGTTTCCCCGGTARCCCAGCGGTTGGTCGAGAACAACCCGAYTGGATAGCCCGGACCATTCATGGATACAGCGATCAGGTGGCATATRGCATCGTCACCGGAYGGCACTTCGCCTTCGCCGTCATAGGGAACCGTTTTAATATCATCAGGGATCGCACCAGACCGCMCGAAGGTATGGAAATGGCCATGCTCGCCAGATTCCGGCCTGTGAGCGTGATAATAATATTGGCTCTTGGTTTCCGTGTCGAAAATGTCGCCCTTGGGATAATGGTCAAATTCTATAAATTTAGCCTGATTSGCCAAGCATTGCCCCACCACATTTGCGCTGGCTTTGCGTAGCAACCGGTAGCATTCTTCAATGCTGTTCCCAGCCGCCTGCATTTTCTCAAGCGCGGCGGGCTCCAAATTTTYAAAATCTGTTTTGAATTTCATTTTTCACTCGGTGATACGGTCAAATTGGTTCGACGAAATTTCAGAAATTCTGATTTCCATATTTTGCCCGCGTCGGAATTTGGCAACCAAAGCACATTATATAGGTTTGCAGAAGCGCAAATCCTCACCCGCCAAACTCAAATTAATGTGACCCATCTCATGTTTGCTCTCCAAATTTATGGCAACGGCACAAAATTTTGATGTTGCCGAATTGACTCGACGCCCGACAACAATCGTCTTTACACCGTAGTTACCCTTGCAATTTCCAGGCGATTCAGGCTTTTCTGTAGATCTAATATATTTGTCTTGGCTGCAATGGAGATTGGTATGCGCTTTAATGTTCTTTTTTCAGGATTGCTGGCGATCTTTATGGCGTTTGCCATGACAGGTCCGTCAMATGCTGAATCTTTCCAAACCGCCGGTATCGGCGAAGGTTTTGACGTAACCGTGGCCMGTGGTGGCGSYGGYGGGTTYTGGGGCGGCAACACCACCCGCARRAMYGTTCGKTAYGARACCRAYTACGCGCCCGGCACGATTGTTATCAGCACYGAAGAGCGCAAATTGTATCTGGTGCAGGAAAATGGCCGGGCCATTTCCTATTCCGTCGGCGTTGGTCGCCCAGGCTTTCAATGGGCTGGCAACATGCGCATTTCCCGCAAAGCCGAATGGCCAGGCTGGACACCACCGCCCGCGATGCGGCGTCGCCAACCTTATTTGCCGGCTTACGTCCCTGGCGGGGTCAACAACCCTCTCGGCGCACGCGCCTTGTATCTGGGCTCAAGCCTTTACCGCATCCACGGTACAACYGAAGCMCARACMATCGGSACMGCCGTTTCTTCCGGCTGCATCCGCATGATGAACAAAGATGTTGAAGACCTGTATGACCGTGTTCCTGTAGGTACACGGGTTATCGTATTGCGCTAGCCAACATAGATTTCACAAATAAAAACCCGCTGTCATTTGGCAGCGGGTTTTTTTATGCACGTTTTATAGAATTCAGTCAGGAATGACCGCTGTCGCTTCCACTTCAATTTTGGCGCGGTCTTCCATCAAGGCTGTAACTTCAACCACAGCCATGACCGGATAAGTCTTGCCGAATGTTGCCCGGTAGGCCGCCCCTACCCCTTCAAGGGCTGACAGATATTCCTGCTTGTTGATCACATACCAGGTCAGCCGCACCACATGTTCGGGTTTGCCGCCAGCAGCCTCCAGAATTGTGATGATATTTTTAAATGCCTGCCCTGACTGGGTAGCAAAATCATCACTTYCAAATTCTTCGTGCTCGTTCCAGCCAATCTGGCCGGCAATATAAACCGTGCGGCCTTTGGCAACGATTGCCTGGGAATAGCCTTTTGGACGCGGCCAGCCTTCCGGCAAAATTGATTGATGAACCATAATGTCTCCTGTTTTTTGCCGAGCTCAGCTATCGCTGCGCAATTTGTAGCGTTGTAATTTACCTGTCGGCGTTTTTGGCAGGCTTTCTCGAAAATTTATCTCGCGAGGATATTTGTAAGGCGCGATAACCGCCTTGACGTGATCCTGCAATATCTTGACCAGATCATCTGACGCTTCAACGCCAGGGGTCAGCACCACGAAAGCCTGCACAATGGAACCACGCATAGTGTCAGGCTTTGCAACGATCGCGCATTCGCTCACGGAATCATGCTCCAGCATGGCATTTTCAACTTCCGGACCAGCAATATTGTAGCCCGCCGAAATGATCATGTCGTCATCGCGCGCCTGGAACCAGAAATAGCCATCYTCATCCATCTTGTAGGCGTCGCCGGTGAGGTTCCAGCCATTTTGCACATAGACGGTTTGGCGGTCGTCGGCCAGATACCGGCATCCTGTCGGGCCTTTCACGGCGAGGCGGCCGACGGTGCCGTGCGGCACATCGTTGCCGTCCCGATCTACAATTTTGCCCTGATAACCCGGCACCACGATGCCAGTTGCGCCAGAGCGCACATCGTCATCAGCAGACGAGATAAAGACGTGCAGCATTTCCGTTGAGCCAAGACCGTCAATCAGCTTGAGGCCGGTCGCATCCAGAAATGCTTCATAGGTGCCTTTGGGTAAATGTTCGCCCGCCGACACCCCTTTTCTCAAACTCGAAATATCGTGCGTCGGAATGAGCGGTATCATGACCCTGTACGCGGTAGGTGCGGTAAAAATAATTGTCGCGCGGTATTTGCCGATTGACGCCAATTGCTCCTGCGGGGTCGCTGCCTCCATCAAAAGAGTTGCCGCGCCCACATGAAGCGAGAACAGCGCCAGACCGCCTAGCCCAAAGGTAAATGCCAGCGGGGGTGAGCCACAAAAAATATCGTCCTGGGTCGGTTTCAAAACCAGATTTGAAAACCCGTCACAGATAATCAGCAAATCGCGCTGGAAATGCATGGTTCCTTTCGGCTTGCCGGTGGTGCCTGAGGTAAACGCGATCAGACAGACATCGTCAGCACGGCTGGCATAGGGCTCAAATGTGGTCGGCTTTGATGCCATCGCCGTTTCCAGCTCGTTGCTGGATGACGCATCGAAATAGCGAATTTCACTCAAAACCGGCGCTTTCTCGGCGGCGTCCGCCAAGGCGTCTTTCAGGCGCACGTCGCAAARYRSSTSRMWSAKCKCGGCMWWSWYSASMAWSWCYYKCRMYYSAYKYGCMMSCRSSAMWRGCRYGSKSMCSAYKGCSRKCCMRSSRGYMMGSRKSMCRGCSMKATAGACCGCCACCATCATCGGGTTATTGGCAGAGCGCAGCAGCACGCGGTTGCCCGGAACCAGCCCCATATCGTCTACCAGCACATGGGCAATCTGGTTTACCTTTTTTGCCATATCGCCAAAGGTCCAGTCGCCAAACGGCGAATAAAACGCAACCACGTCTGAATGGCCTTTGTCGATCCAGTAATCAAGAAACCGGGTCGTGCAGTTCAACATTTCAGGGTAATCGTAAGCAGAATGGCTGAGATCGATATCCGGCCAGAGCGATTTTGGCGGCAGATTGTCGGCCGCAAATGTATCTATCATCACTTACCCCTGGATCGCTCTGCCTGGCGACCAGCGTCTGCCAAACGAGCAATCACAATTTTCTGAACTTCGGTCGCGCCTTCGTAAATTCGAAGCGCGCGGATATCGCGGTACAATTCTTCCACCTTGGCACCGGAGCGAACCCCCTCGCCGCCATGAAGCTGGACCGCCATGTCGATAATTTTCTGGGCTTCTTCGGTAGCAAACATTTTTGCCATTGAAGCTTCACGGCTGATCCGCGGCGCGCCTTGATCCTTGGTCCATGCGGCGCGGTAAATCAGCAATGCAGATGCGTCGATCGCGGTCGCCATATCGGCGATCATGGCCTGGGGCATTTGCAAATCTGCCAGACGAGTGTCACCGATCATCCGCTTCGCCGTGTGATCAAGCGCTTCGTCGTGGGCGCGGCGTGCCAACCCCAGCGCCGCAGCGCCAACGGTTGATCTGAAAATATCCAGCGTCGCCATGGCAACCTTGAAGCCTTCGCCGGGTTTTCCGAGCATATCAGCTGCTGGCACCCGGCAATCCTTTAGGTTTAATCTCGCCAGAGGGTGGGGCGCAATCACATCAATGCGTTCAACAATTTCAAGACCCGGCGTATCAGCAGGGACCACGAAAGCTGACAGCCCCTTGGCGCCTGGTGCTTCTCCGGTGCGGGCAAACACCACATAATRCCCGGCGATGCCGCCGTTTGATATCCAGGTTTTTTCGCCGTTCAAAATATAATGATCACCGTCTGGCACAGCGGAAAGCGAAATTGCGGCGGCGTCAGACCCTGCAACCGGTTCGGTCAGGGCAAATGCTGCGAGCGACGTTCCAGCAGCGACGGGGCGGAGAAATTTTTCTTTGGTCTCCGGCGAGCCAAACAGACTGATCGGCCCGGTCCCGAGCCCCTGCATGGCGAAAGCAAAATCTGCCAGGCCGTCATGACGTGCAAGGGTTTCGCGGATGATACAGAGTGAGCGCACATCAAGGGTCTCATTCATACCGCCATAGGGCGCGATGACAGCGTATCCACAAATGCCAGCGTCTCCCATCGCGGCCACCAGTTTGCGACAACGCTCGTCCAGATCGCTGGTTGAATCCAATATCCGGTCGACATTTTCATGCGCCCAGCGGTCGGTCTCAGCAGCCAATTCGCGGTGGCTTTTCTCAAAGAACGGCCAATCCAAAAATGTACGGTCAGGCATCGCCTAGTTACCTTCAAATACGGGTTCACGTTTTTCAGCGAACGCTTCAAAAGCGCGCCTGAAATCATTTGTCTGCATGCAAATTGCTTGCGCGCGGGCTTCTTCCTCGATGGCTTCATCGACCCCCATATTCCATTCGGTATGGAGCATGCGCTTGGTAACACCGTGGGCAAAGGTCGGGCCGTCGGCGATGCGTTTCGCCATTTTTGTTGCTTCTTCAAGCAGGGATTCCGGTTCGCACAAGCGGTTGTAAAATCCCCACCGTTCGGCCTCTTCGCCAGGCATGGCGCGGCCGGTATAAAGCAATTCGGAGGTGCGCCCATGACCGATAATTCGGGGTAGCATATTGCAAGCCCCCATGTCGCATCCGGCAAGGCCGACGCGGACAAACAGGAAAGCGACCTTTGAGCGAACCGTGCCGTAGCGCAGGTCAGATCCCATGGCGAGACACGCCCCGGCGCCAACACAAATGCCGTCGATAGCTGCAACAATTGGTTGCGGACAGGCSCGCATGCCCTGCACCACKGCSCCGGTCATSCGGGTAAATTTCAGCATTTCCGGCATRGTCATYTTGGTGAGAGGCTCGATGATYTCAAARACATCGCCGCCRGCRCAGAAATTGCCGCCTGATCCTGTCAGCACAATYGACTTGATATCTTCRTCGTGGCGAAGSGCATCAAACARRTCCCGYAATTCRGCATARGATTCAAATGTCAGCGGGTTTTTGCGCTCAGGTCGATCCAAAGTCAGGGTCGCCACCTTGCCGTCGACTTCCCATAAAAAATGCTCAGCCTTGTAATTACTCAATCCGGTCTTCATGACGTCTCCTTGTTAGCGGCTCGCTCTTCAGCGGCGTGTTCCGCAGATGATTTGATTTGCCCGAGCATTCCCATGAGGCCTTCGGTGCCGGCGATATCCACATCGGCAAAAATCTCGCTAACCCATTGCCCGTGTATTTCAGCGACTTCTTCAAAAAAGGTGCGGCCCTGATCTGTCAGGCGGATACGCYGGATGCGGCGATCATCTGGATCGGGGCGCCGCTCGACAAAGCCTTCCTTGGTCAGGCGGTCGGTCAGGCCGGTAATATTGCCGCCGGTCACCATCAATCGTTGACTGAGATCGGTCATGGTCAGATCATCGTCGCCAGCACGGTAAAGCTGGGCGAGGAAATCAAACCGGGCCAGCGAAATTCCGAATTTTTCGCGCAGGCGATGTTGCAATTCATATTCGATGAAATTTGTGCTGGAGAGTAATCTCRGCCAGAGCCGCAATGTATCTCGGTTGGTATCAGCCATTAYATTATCTCTCCGCCTGCAAGTGWAATTGCCTGACCGGTAACACTTGCCGCCCCTTCGGTGCAAAGCCAAATCGCTGCATTGGCAACTTCGTGCGGCGTCACCAGCCTCCCTTGCGGGTTGGTCGCGGTCAATTGTCCGCGCGCGGCTGCCGCGTCCATGCCGGTTTTTTCAACAATTGTTTCAATCGATCGCTCCACCAACCCGGTATCGGYAAAGCCCGGGCAAAGTGCGTTGACCGTAATTTTGCTGGCAGCCAGTTCCAGCGCCAAGGCCCGGGTCATGCCCAACAGGCCATGTTTTGCCGCCACATAAGCAGACACATAGGCATAACCTTTCAGGCTCGCGGTGCTGGCAATATTGATGATGCGGCCAAATTCATTTTTGCCCATCTGGGGCACGATCTCTCTGGTGACCATGAATGCCGCCGTCATGTTGACGGCAATCATCTTGTCCCACATCTCGTTGCTGGTTTTGGCAAACGGTGCGGTATCTGCGGCTCCGGCATTGTTGATCAGGATAGAAACAGGCCCGGCTGCTGCGATCCGGGCTGCGATGGCGCTTTTAATGTCGGCTTCGCAGGTAACGTCGGCTACGGCATATCCGCCATCATTTTTGAATTGCGCAGATGTTTCAACAAGTGGTTGTTCGCGCCTGCCAAGGATAGATACATTGGCACCGGCTTCATCGAGCGCCAGCGCCAGCGCTTTGCCGATACCGGTTCCACCGCCGGTCACCAATGCGTGGCGGCCTTGCAAAAACTCAGAAAATGGACCTGCGTCCGGCATCAAATCTGGTTCACCATTTGCGCTGCGATTTCCAGGTTGCGGATATATTGGTCGCGACCATTCAAGTAAGGGTTTGGCCAGGAATTACATTCGACACCAAGCTGGGCCGCGGCATGGACAGTCCAGAACGGGTCCGCCAGATGCGGACGCCCCAGTGCCACGAGATCAGCGCGGCCGGCACCAAGAATAGAATTAACGTGATCGGTCTCGTAGATATTCCCGACCGCCATGGTCGCAATTCCGAGTTTGTTTCTGATCAGATCCGAATATGGTGTCTGGAACATGCGACCATAGACGGGTTGTGCTTCGGTCGAGGTTTGACCAGCCGACACATCCAGCAGGTCCGCACCATGTTCAGAGAATGCACGGGCAACTTCAACAGCGTCGTCACGGGTCAGGCCGTCAGGATGCCAATCGGTTGCAGAAATGCGTACCGACATGGGTTTTTCTTCAGGCCAGGCTGCCCGCATGGCATCGAACAATTCAAGCGGGAACCGGAGGCGGTTTTCCAGCGAACCTCCATATTCATCTTTACGCTTGTTGGTCAGGGGTGAAATGAAACCGGCGATCAGATAACCGTGGGCGGCGTGCAGTTCGAGCATGTCGAAGCCTGCTTTATCGGCGCGTTTTACAGCATCTGAAAATTCCCCGATCACCCGATCCATATCTTCGCGGGTCATGGCACGCGGTGTCTGGCTATCTGCGCTCCAGGGAATATCTGAGGCAGCAATCAACGGCCAGTTGCCGCTTTCCAGTTGCTGGTCCATGCCCTCCCAACCGATGCGTGTAGAGCCCTTGCGGCCTGAATGGCCCAATTGCATACAAGTTTTGGCATGGGTATTTTCATGGATATAGCTGTTTATCGCGGCCCAGGCAGCTTCCTGTTCATCATTCCAGATACCGGCGCATTTTGGTGTGATGCGGGCATCTGGCGACGGCGCCGACATTTCGGTGAAAATCAACCCGGCGCCGCCATTGGCCAAATTGCCAAGATGGGTTTGGTGGAACGCTCCGGCAACCCCGTTTTCGGCGGAATACATGGCCATGGGAGATACAACTACCCGGTTGGCCAGCTCCATGTTGCGTAATTTGTAGGGCGCGAACATCATCGGCACCGGTTTATCCGAGGCACCGCCGGCGCTTTTATAAAACCAGCTTTCCGCGCTTTCCAGATATTTGGCGTCGCGCTCACGCAAGTTTTCATGGCTAACGCGCTGGGAGCGGGTCAGCAAGCTATAAGCAAATTGTTCCGGCTCGAAGCCTGCATACAGATCGACATTCTCAAACCATTCGGTGGAATTGCGCGCCGCTGACTGGATGCGAAAGACTTCAACCTCGCGCTCGTCCTGGTAGGATTTCAGCAATTCAGGAATTTTCGCATCGGGCATTTCGGCAAAATGCCGGGCCAGCGAAATTGCGTCTTCCATGGCTAGCTTGGTGCCTGATCCGATGGAGAAATGCGCGGTATGGGCGGCGTCGCCCATAAGCACCACATTTTCGTAGTTCCAGATCGGRTTATGCACCCGGTTGAAATTRATCCASGCRGCTGAMCCGCGCAAATGGGTGGCGYTGGTGACCAGGGCATGGCCGTCGAGCCAGGGTTTGAACAAATTCTCGATGAAGGCGACGCCGTCTTCCTGGCTCATGTCTTCAACGCCAGAAGCACGCCAGGTTTCTTCCCGGGTCTCGACGATGAAAGTCGACATATCATCGTTGAAACGATAGGCGTGGGCCTGGAACCAGCCCCATTCGGTCTCGACAAAAATAAAGGTAAAAGCGTMGAACAGCTTCTTTGTGCCGAGCCAGGTAAAGCGGTTGGCGCGAACCTCGATTTCGGGTTTGAAATGTTCCGCTAACTCRGCACGGGTTTTTGAGAAAATGCCGTCGCRGGCAATRATCARATCRGCGTCRGGRAAATCCKTGTAGCTTTCAACATCGTGCTCAAAYTCCAGATTRACGCCAAGCTCCAGGCACCTTTTTTGCAGRATTTGCAACAAATGCTTGCGCTCGATRCCGCAAAATCCGTGTCCRCCYGAGGTGATCAAHCGGTCTTTGAAATAAACGTCGATATCGTCCCAATGGGCAAGCGATTCAATAATTTCTGTCTTGGATTCAGGATCCGCCGCAGCAAAATTCTGCAACGTGGCATCAGAAAATACGACGCCCCAGCCAAATGTATCGCCAGCCCGGTTGCGCTCATAAACGGTGATATCGTGATCCGGGTTCTGTTTTTTCATCAATATAGAAAAATACAGCCCAGCCGGCCCCCCGCCAATACAGGCAATCTTCAAACCGTTTTTCTTCATGAGACCAATAAGCTCCAGCCCGCATCCAAGTATGCCCGATAACGGCGAAGCCTTTCCCAAAGCCTCCATTTTCAGGRTTTTGAAAAGGCTATTTTTAAATAGTTACAAAGTCAATTATTTATATGTGAAATTTATATGATTGCCTGTGGTTTGTTTCACGCTAGACTGGTTCCAGGCAATAGTTCCGCCGATTGAAGGACAGAAATTTTCCCCTTCCAAGTCTGGCGGCAACGCTGGAGGGCGATTTGTTCTGGAAACCAACCTTGCTTTCATTGGCAGTGCTTTTAGCACCCGGTCTAAGCACAGCATATGCTGACGGGGATGCTGCACTTGGCGAAAAAATTGCCAATGAAGCCTGTGCCCGGTGCCATGYGGTATCTGAAGCGCGGCGGTTTACCGGTATTTCCTCAACGCCGTCTTTTATGGGTCTGGTCAATTATATATCAAATTGGGAAGAACGCTTCGAGACTTTTTATGCGCGCAGGCCACACCAGGTTCATGTGCGGGTGGAAGGCATTGAACCGTTGTCATCGCTGCCCTCAAACGCCGCGATCATTGAATTAACCTTGACGGACGTTGAAAACCTGGTTGCTTACGCCCGCTCGCTGCTGAAGGAATAACGCCCGCCGCCCGGACTTAATGAGGGTCCCGGCTTAATTCCTGTTCTTCGATTTCCCGCAAATAGCGGCCCCAGAGGKTTTCATAATCAAGAGCTATTTCCTGCAAATAATCCCAGGAATAGATCCCTGAATCATGCAGATCTGTGAATGTGAGCCGGATCGCATAATTGCCGACCTGCTCGACTTTCATAATCTCGACATTGCGCTTGCCACCGATTGTTTGGCGTTGGGACGGGCCGTGGCCCTGCACTTCAGCGCTGGGACTAACGACGCGCAAATATTCGGCACGATATTCATGTTGCTGTCCATCGGAAAAAGTTATGTGCAAATGCGCTTTGTCTTTGGCCAGACGGATTTCAGTTGGCCAGGGCTTATCGGCTGCTGTCATGATTTCTGTTCCTCACATGGGTTACAGAGAAATTGCCCAATCCATTTTGCAATTGCAATATCAATCCGCTAGAGAGCGGGCTATATTTCGATTTTCAACAATCCAAAGCGCATGGTTCATGATCAGTATTCTGGACGGATTTGGCGAAGCATTTCGTTTACTGTTGTCATTTGACGCTGATCTCGTCGAAATAGTCCTGCTATCTTTGCGCGTCTCTTTGACGGCTGTGGTTTTCAGCGCCCTGATCGGGTTGCCGCTCGGGGCCCTGCTGGCGGTAATAAAATTTCCCGGCAGGCAGGTTCTGGTCGTACTCATAAATGCCTTTATGGGCCTGCCGCCGGTTGTGGTCGGATTGATCGTCTATTTGCTGTTGTCGCGCTCTGGCCCATTTGGTGTGTTCGGGTTGCTGTTTTCGCCAACCGCGATGATCATTGCTCAAACAATGTTGATCACGCCGATTGTGGCGTCCCTGACGAGGCAGGCCATCTCGGATCTTTGGGTCGAATATCGCGACCTGCTGCATTCCTTTGACGCCACACCATGGCAGATCATGAAAACACTTCTGTGGGAGGGTCGGTTGTCGATGATGACCGGCATTCTGGCAGGCTTTGGGCGGGCAATCGCGGAAGTCGGCGCGGTGATGATTGTCGGTGGCAATATCGATCACGCAACGCGCGTATTGACCACGGCCATCGCGCTGGAAACCAGCAAGGGGGATTTAGGCCTGGCCCTTGGTCTCGGCATTGTCCTTGTGGGGATCGCTGTGGTGATCAATATATTGACCCTGTCTGTCGGCCATGCGATTGGGCGGCAATCCGCACAGGGGCAGCTATTGTGAGCAAAATCCTGCCCTTGAGCCTTTCCGGCATAAGCGTAAAGGCTGGTGGAAATCACCTGCTTCGTGATATCAATATCAATTTTGACAAGGGACCGCTGACGCTGATTATCGGACCAAATGGCGCCGGAAAAAGTCTTTTGTTGCGACTATGCCATGGCTTGATCAAACCCAATAAAGGCACGCTCACCTGGCAGGGAAGTGAGGCAGCCTTTGCTGCCCGGCATCAGGCTCTGGTATTTCAAAAACCCGTCCTGCTGCGCCGCTCGGTGCGCGAAAATATTGCTTATCCGCTTCGCATAACCGGTATGTTTTCGACCGCCGAAATAACAGACCGGATTGCAGAGGCGCTGGACCTTTCCGGGCTTGCCGCAATTGCCGACAGACCGGCAAAAGTATTGTCTGGCGGCGAGCAGCAAAAGCTGGCCTTGGCCCGCGCCCGCGCAATACGCCCGGAAGTGTTGTTCCTGGACGAACCTACTGCCAATCTGGATCCACGCAGTCTTGGTCAGGTGGAAGCGCTGATCCGGGAAACCCATGAGGCCGGCACAAAAATCATCATGACCTCCCATGACATGTCGCAGGTAAAACGATTGGCGGATGAAATCATATTTCTCTATGATGGCCACATCCTGGAAGCTGGTCCGGCCGCGCAAATATTGAACAAGCCGGCCTCAAAGGAAGCTTCAGCGTTTGTAAAAGGAGACTTGTTGCCATGAATATGCTGAAAAAAATTATATTCATGCTTGCTGTTGCTCCCTTGATGGCCATGTCCCAGGTGGCCCACGCGCAGCCTTCAACGATTACGATAGCTGTAACCACATCGTTTGAAAATTCAGGCTTGGCGGACGTACTTTTACCCCGGCTTCTCGAAGATACCGGCCTCAAAGTGCGGCTCGTGGTTGTTGGYACCGGRCAAGCRCTGAAACTYGGTGAAAATGGCGAYGTRGACGCKGTTCTGGTTCATGCMARRSAAGCRGAGYTSGCSTTTRTYGMRGCTGGTCACGGGTCKGAGCGRATCGAGGTCATGTAYAAYGATTTTATYCTTGTTGGTCCGGCAAATGATCCAGCTGGCGTCAGGAACGTGACCAAGGTAACCGAAGCGCTATCTCTGATCGCCTCCAGTCAATCGCTTTTTGCCAGTCGAGGTGACAATAGCGGCACCCACAAAAAAGAAATTTCTCTCTGGGCGCTCGCGAATATTGACGCCGAAGCCATGGATGAGCCCTGGTATCGCTCGGTGGGATCGGGCATGGGTGCCACCWTGAATATGGCGGCTGCTTCCGACAGCTATACCCTTACAGACCGGGGGACATGGATCAATTTCGCCAATAAGCAAGAGCTCGAATTGCTGTTCGAAAACGACCCCCCGCTGCATAACCAATATTCGATTTTGCTGATCGATACCGAGCACCACCCGTATATCAATGCTGAAGGTGCCAGGACATTTGCCGACTGGATGGTGAGCGAACGAGGCCAGCGGGTTATCGGCAGCTATCGCCTACAGGGCCAGCAATTGTTCCAGCCCAATGCTGGGGAAAATAACGGACAGTCCTGACCCTTGAGCAACAATCTAAATATCCACAAAAGGTTTGGCCTGTTCCTTGGCGTCTGTCTTTTCGCGGGCTCTGCAATGTCGCAAGAAGCGGAACTACTTATTCCGGCGTCTGCGATTGCAAATATCAAATCCGTATGCGCGACCGCTCGGTCTGGAACAATCAGTCTTGAATCGCTGGTCCGCGATTTCAGCGTTGCCCCGGAAAACATCGACAACATCAATGAGACTGCAAACGCCTTTTTGGCTGATATCCGCAATGAAGCATTTCAAATCCGGATGTCTTTGCGCCAACCCGACGGATCGTTTCAACGCGTTCGCTTTGAAGGGATCACGGTTGGCAATCAGGCAGTGCAATTTTCGTTCCTTATTCAAGCCGGGCCGGATTGCGATCTGGAATTGATGCGGGCGGTGATTTTCGACGAAGAAGTGTTACCCGGTGAATTGGTTCATTTGAGCGGCGAGCC